>QKHF01000245.1 GCA_003250135.1 Paracoccaceae bacterium
GTCACGTTCGCCCAGCCGACCGTGTAGTCCTCGGTGATGCCCGACCACGCCATGCCGTCCAGCTCGCCGGTCTGCACCGCGACCTCGGCGTCCTCGTAAGGAATGTTGACCGGGATGACGCCGTACTTGGCGAGGAACCGGCCCGCGGTCGGGAAGGTGTAGACGCGCAGACCATTCAGGTCGGCCAGCGAGTTGATCGGCTTGGTGGTGTTGAAGTGGCAGGGGTCCCACGATCCCGCCGAGATGTGCTTCACGCCCACATTGGCGTATTCCGCATCCCAGATCTCGCCGAGGCCCCATTGGTTGAACAGCACTGGCACGTCCAGCGAGTAGCGGGTCGCGAACGGGAAGTAGCCGCCGAACACGGTCACCTCGGTGGGCGAGGCCATCGAGTCGTCGTCCGACTGCACCGCATCGATCGTGCCGCTCTGCATCGACCGGAACAGCTCGCCCGTCGGGACCAGCTGATCGGCGGTGTAAAGCTCGATCTGCATCTCGTCGCCGGCGATCTTGTTGAAGGCGTCGATCGCGGGTCGGGCCACGTGCTCGGCCAGCGCCGCGCCTGCATAGGTCTGCAGCCGCCATTTGATCGTCGTCTGCGCGCGCACCGCAGGAGCGGCGAGCGTCGCCGCGCCGGCAGCCGCGCCAGCAGGAACTTGCGTCGTGTCGTCATCTTGTGGACCTCCTTGTGGCCTGTTGTTCGCTCATCTCGCTCATTCGCAGAGTTCTCTTTATTTTTCATAGACATAGTCCGGCAGCCAAAGCGCGATCTCCGGATAGGTCATGATGATCGCGAGGGCGACGATCATCACGCCGACGAAGGGCACGATCGACGCGTAGATGTCCTTCAGCGAAATCTCGGGCGGCGCCATGGCCCGCATCAGGAACAGATTGTACCCGAAAGGCGGGGTCATGTAGGCGATTTGCGTCGTGATCGTGTAAAGCACGCCGTACCAGATCAGATCGAAGCCGAGTTCCCAGCATGGCGGTGTCATCCAGGAACGTGCCCATCAGGATGAAGCTGAGCTGCATCAGGATCAGAATCGTCCACGGGCTGAGGCCAAGCTGCTCGGTGAAAAGCGACTCGATCGCCTTCACGGCGCCAAGCCCGTCGAACACCGCGCCGAAGCCCAGCGCGGCGACGATGATCCACATGAACATGCAGGATATGCCCAGCGTGTTGCGCACCGAGGCCTCGAACACATCTCGGTTCATGCGGCCGCGGAGCACGGCGACCAGAAATGCGGACATGGCGCCGATGGCCGAGCTTTCCACCAGGCTGGTCCAGCCATTCACGAAGGGGACCATCATGGCGACGAAGATGAAGAGCGGCAGCAGGCCCGCGCGCAGCAACGCAAGCTTCTCCGACCAGGTGACGTTCTCTCGCTCCTCCCGCGTCAGAGGCGGCCCCAGTTCGGGCTGCAGCTTGCAGCGGACCACGATGTAGACGACGAAGAGCGCGGCCATCATCAGCCCCGGCAGCACTCCGGCCAGCCAGAGCTGCCCGACCGGCTGGCGGGCGATCATCGCATAGAGCACCAGCACGACCGAGGGCGGCACCAGGATGCCCAGCGACGAGCCCGCCTGAATGACCCCGGTGATCATCCGCTTGTCGTAGCTGCGGCGCAGAAGTTCAGGCAGCGCGATGGTCGCCCCGATCGCCATGCCGGCGACCGAGAGCCCGTTCATGGCCGAGATCAGCACCATCATCGCGATCGTGCCGACCGCGAGCCCGCCCTTCAGCGGACCCATCCAGACATGCATCATGCGATAAAGATCGTCGGCGATCTTCGACTCCGACATGACGTAGCCCATGAAGACGAACATCGGCAGCGTCAGCAGCGGATACCACTTCATCGCCTTCATCGCGGCGGAGAAACCAAGGCTCGACCCCCCGGTGCCCCAGAGAAAGAGCGCCGAGATCACTGCGACGAACCCGATGGCGCCAAACACCCGCTGCCCGGTGATGAGCATCAGCATCATCGACGAGAACATCAGGATGGCGATCATCTCGTAGGACATCAAAGCTCCTCCCCGCGGAGGCGGGCGATGTCCTTGAAGAATTCCGAGACGGCCTGCAGCAGCATCAGCACCAGACCGAAGCACATGACGATCTTGACCGGCCACATATAGGGGCGCCAGACGGTCGAGCTGCGCTCGCCGAACTCGATGGCGTAGCTGGTGGATTCATAGCCGCCATAGAGCATCACGCCGAGATAGAAGATCAGGAAGAACACGGTGACCGCGTCGAACCACGCCTTCCTGCGGTCCGACCATTCGCCGTAGAACAGGTCCATCCGCACGTTGGAGCCCAGCTGGATCGAATAGGCGCCGCCCAGGATGTAATACGCGACCAGCATGAACTGGGCGGATTCGAGCGTCCAGAGCGCGGGCGTGAAGAAGGTCTTCGACACCGAGGACCAGAGCAGGATGCCGACCATCACGAAGATCAGGTACATCGCGAAGCGCCCGACGCGATAATTGAACCGGTCGACAGCCCTGACGTAGCGGCGGATGAAGTTCGGCACGTGCTCAGCCCCCAGTTCCAGCCGCGCTCTGTGGCGCCCTGATCGAGTCCACCGCCGCCGTCAGGACCTCCGCCAGAGACGCGGCGACGGCCGTGCAGGACGCCTCATCCGAAATCAGGTCGTTGCGAATCTCAAGCATGACGTTGAGCAATCCCGCCGGCAGGGCGTGCTCTCTGAGCGTGTGGGTGACGCCGTCGAGCGGCCCGTAGGGCTGATTGCGCGCCGTGTTCATGCCCGTTGCGCCCGGCGCGAGGGCGAGGACCGCGTCCGCCAGCCGCGCATCCGCGTCATGCAGGACGCCCAGTTCAACCTCTCTCCGGACACCCCGATAGACCGGCGTGAAACTGTGCACGGTGACAATGACCGGGGACGAGCGCTTGGCGATGGTCCCGGACAGCAACGACCGGAAGGGCGCATAGAGGGCCTCGGCGCGGGCGGCGCGCTCGAACGCGTTGAGACCGACGTTTCCGTGAACGCGGTACACCTCGCTCTGCTCGGCGATGGCGTCGGGCGCCTCGGGCGGGCGGTTGCAGTCGTAGGCGAGGCGGGAGAACCGTGCGGCGACGAGCGGCGAGTCGAGGCGACGCGACAGCTTCAGAGCCACGCTGAACGCGCCCGGGTCCCAGGCGATATGACTCCTCAACGCCTCGGCCGACAGACCGAGATCGCCCAGCGCCGCCGGCAGGCGGTTCGAGGCGTGCTCGCAGACCAACAGAAACCCGCCGCCGCCTGAAGTGTTCAGAACCTCCGCTGGAGGCCCCTCCACATCGGTCAGAAGCGGCGAATCTGAGGATGAGCGCGACTGCATTTGTATAGGATTGTTCAGCCCGCGTTTATCTGTCAATATTTGTTCATACACGTTTCCCCAGGTGCGCCGCCGAAGGATGAAAGACCCCTCTGAAACCGTCGAACAGCTGATCCAGACGCGCTTTGAATCGCTGACCCGCGCCGAAAGGCAGCTCGCGAACACGTTGCTGGAGGATTACCCGGCCGCGGGGCTGGCTTCGGTGACCACGGTGGCGCAAAACGCGCAGGTCTCGACGCCCACCGTGGTGCGCATGGTCCAGAAGCTCGGCTTCGAAGGCTTTGCGGACTTCCAGAACACGCTGCGGGAGGAG
>QKHF01000239.1 GCA_003250135.1 Paracoccaceae bacterium
CGGATGCCGTGCAGTGGCTGGATGATGATCTCCTCGCAGTCGCCAACGAGGGCGACTGGAACGGCGGCTCGCGCGGCATGACGATCTTCAGCAAGACCGGCGACATGCTTTACGACAGCGGCCTTGAGATGGAGTACGAGGCCGCGATGCTCGGCCACTACCCGGAGAAGCGCTCCGGCAACAAGGGCGTCGAGCCCGAGGGTATGGAGATCGCCACCTACGGCGATGATGCGTACATCTTCGTGCTGCTGGAGCGGGCCTCTCTGGTCGCGGTCTACAAGGCCGATGGCGATACGCCGGAACTGGTGCAGATGCTGCCCTCGGGCATCGCGCCGGAAGGCGCCGTGGCGATCCCGTCGCGCGGCCTGCTGGTGACCGCCAATGAAGCCGACCTGATCGAGGATGGCGGCCCCCGCGCGCAGGTGATGATCTACGCGCTGGGCGAGGATGCGCCGGCCTATCCGACGATCCGCTCGGTCATGGACGGCGACCGTCCGCTGGGCTGGGGCGCGTTGTCCGGCCTCGCCGCCGATCCGGAGGTTCCGGGCAAGCTCTATGCGGTGAATGACAGTTTCTACCGCTCGCAGCCCTCGATCTTCGAGATTGACGCGACGCGTACCCCGGCGGTCATAACGCGCCGCATCCCTGTCACCCGTGACGGCGCCCCGGCGCAGAAGCTGGACCTCGAGGGGATCACGCTGGACGGCGCGGGCGGTTTCTGGCTCGCCTCCGAGGGGCGCACCGACCGCATGACCCCGCACGGCCTCTACCATGTGAACGCCAAGGGCCAGATCGAGGAAGAGGTTGCTTTCCCGGCCGAGTTGCTGGCGGTGGAGAAGCGCTTCGGCGCCGAGGGCGTCACCAAGATCGGCGACACGCTGTGGATCGCCATCCAGCGCAGCTGGGACGACGATCCCAAAAACACCGTGAAGCTGGTCGCCTACAACACCGAGACCGGGAAGTGGGGCGCGGTGCGCTATCCGACAGAGGCGCCTGAGACGGGCTGGGTCGGCCTCTCCGAAATCAGCCTGCATGGTGATCACGTCTACATCATCGAGCGGGACAACCAGATCGATGACCGGGCGAAGCTGAAGGCGCTCTACCGCGTGCCCGTGGCCGAACTGACCCCGGCGCCGCTGGGCGGCGAGTCGCCGATGGTGACCAAGGAACTGGTCCGCGACTTCATCCCGGACCTGAAGTCTCCGAACGGCTATGTCGTCGACAAGATCGAGGGCTTCACGATCGATGCGGCCGGGAACGGCTTCGCCGTCACCGACAACGACGGCGTCGACGACAGCTCAGGCGAGACCCATTTCTTCACCACGGGGCCGATCGCGACGAACTGATCCGCGGACGTCCCTCAGATAGCACCAGCCCGGCGCAGGAATGCGCCGGGCGTTTCTATTTGGTGGGAGTAATGATGGCTGTTCAGCCGCTCCAGACGCCCTGCGCTTCGACCGGAACCACGTCGACGCTGACGCTCAGATTTTGCTCGCCGGCGCCGATCACCAGCCCCGAGACCGGGGCGACATCCGTGTAGTCCCGACCCCAGGCCAGCGCGATGTGGTCCTGCCCCGGCAGAGCGTTGTTGGTGGGGTCGAACTCCACCCAGCCAAAAACGGGGTCCCAAACCGCGATCCAGGCGTGGCTCGCGTCGGCGCCCTGCAGGCGCTCTTCGCCTTCGGGCGGGATCGTGCGCAGATACCCGCTGACATAGCGCGCCGGCACGCGATAAGCGCGCAGCGCGGCCAGCATCACATGCGCGAAATCCTGGCAGACGCCCTTTCCGGCGGCGAAAGCCTCGGCCGGCGGGGTCGCGGCGTCGGTCACGCCGGGCGCGTATTCGAAATCGTGATAGATGCGCTCTGTCAGTTCGTAGGCCGCGGTCAGCACCGGGCGCCCCGGCGTCAGCGAGCGGCGCGCATAGTCCTCAATGGCGATATCCGCATCGGTCATCGCTGTCGGGAAGGCGAAGGGCGCGGCGGTCATCGCGGGAAGCTGGCGCACGCCCAGCGCGGCATCGCGAGCCACCTCCCACGGCGCGGAGGCGTCGGCGATCAGCTCCTGCGGCGCGCGGCGCTCCACCCGGCTGCGGGCCACGACTTCCAGCGCGTCATGCGGCTCTCGCACCGTTGCAAGGTGTTCGATATTGCCAAACATGTCCACGTCGCGCTCGAGGGTTTCCGGCTCGGGCGTGACGGTGATCTCGGTGGCGATGGCGGTCTGCTCGGCGCTGCTGCGCGGGGTCAGGCGCAACAGGTGCTGCGAGAAGCTCGCCTCGGTCTGATAGGCGTAGGCCGTGCGGTGAACGATGTCGTAGATCATGACCTCGCCCTTTCATCCGCCGGACGGCGGGCGGCGCTGGTGAAGGTCAGTGGGGCCTCGGCATGGGCGAAATAGGCCCGGCTAACGAGAGTCGAGACCTCCGACATGTCTGACTGGCAGCGTTTCGACAGCTCGATCAGACGGGGGCGCGTTCGCCCGCCCTTGGCTTTCTTCGTCCCGGCCAGAACCTCGGCGTCGGTCAGGCGAATCTCCGTCAACAGCGACAGCGCCAGCCGGTGCTCCGGGCTGCGATAGGGGCCGGAATAGGGCAGCTCCGCCAGAACGCTTTCAAGGTGCGTGAGCTGGAAGGCCAGCGCGCGGGGGTTCGATTCATCCAAGAACAGAAGGTCCAGGACGGCGGCGGCCTGCGGCGTCGTCATATAGCGGGACCGATAGGCCGAGCGGCTGTCGGACAGGGTCAGCCAGGCGCGCAGATAGGTCTCCTCATTCTCGCGCTCGTCGCCGATCAGCTTCTCAGCCACGCGGGCGACGCCGATGCCGCGCTCAATCCGTCGTCCCATCTCCAGGAACCGCCAGGCGAAGTTGCGCGTAAGGTTCTCGTGCGAGGATCCGGCGAATGCGGCGAGGGCGCGCAGGGATTCCTCGATCAGACGGGCCATGTCGCCGATGCGGCGCATGTCGCCAGCGCCATACCAGCGGCGATCGGCGCAGAGCTGGTCCAGATAGCGCCAGCTCTCCTCGCTGACATGGGCGCGGGCGCGGGCCAGACCGCGGCGCAGCGCCACCAGCGTGGCGTTCAGGCCCCATGGCTCCTCCGGGTCCTCGGCCAGACGCCGGGCGGCGTCCAGGAACCGGGCCTCTCCGCTCAGGCCGTCGTCCTTGCGCGCGTGGATCTCGGCGATTCTGTACAGCACCTCGGGCGCGGAATCGGCGCGGTTGCCGGCCAGCCGCCGCCGGGCGCAGAGGTCGAGAATGCGCAGCGTCGTCTCGGCCCGCTCCGCATTGCGGCCCAACCAGAACAGGTCGTCGGCCACGCGGCTCAGAAGCTCGCGCCCGGTGCGGCGCAGATGCGCGCCGGCGACACGCTGGGTGGCGATGGAGGTGGCGGGCGTCTCGGCTTCGGCCTCGGGCAGCACCCAGACGTCCTTGCCGAAGCCCAGCGGCGGCGGGATGGAGCCGGGGGCCACCAGAGAGGCGACGCCGCCTGGCGCGACGCTCCAGCCGTCCGGCGTCGCGCAGGCGAAGACGCGCATCATCCATTCCGCGCCCTCCAGCCGGTCCTTGCGCCAGACCGGGGCGCGGGCCAGCGGCGGGGTGGCGACCGCGACGAACCGTTCGCCGTGACGCGACAGTTGCGCGGCGAGCGCGTCGCGATCGGGCTCGACCGAGACAGGGATGGCTGCGCCGTCCCGGCGGCCATTGACGGGGGCGATGTACCAGAATTCGGGCTCTTCAAGCACCTGTTCGCGCGCGGCCCTGTCGCCCAGCCACAGGCAGGGCGCGTCCGAAATCGCAAGCTCCTCGGCCAGCAGTCGATGGCACAGCTGCGGCGCGTAAGGCGCCATGGCGCGGTAGGCGAAGCTGGCCGCGCCGATCGCATTCGCGATGATCATGCCGCCGCCCCGCGCCGCGGCGGAGAGGGCGGGCGCGCCATAGGCCGCCTCTCGCGGCCGGTGCAGCGCGTCCAGCTTGCGGTCCGGCGCGCCCCTGAGCAGCACGTTGACCCTTTTCAGGCCGCTGAGCGTCTTCATGAAACAGGCGCCAGCGCGCACCGTCAGGTCGGCGGGCTCGACCAGCGTCGCGTCCAGATAGCGGGCGAAATAGGCGTGCGAGAAAAAGCGCGGGTCCTTCTCGCCCCGCGTCAGCAGAGCGACGCGCCCGTCCACGCCGGCGCGCGACTCCAGATGGGTCTGAAACGCGGCGTAGTGGCTCGCCAGCCGGCGCACGCCCATCGCCATGAACGGCTCGGACAGCGCCTGACTGGTGGCGATACGATTGGCCAGCATCCAGCCATCGCCCAGCGGCGCGTCGACCCGGTCGGCCAGCACGATCCAGCGCCCATCGGCCGAGCGGGCGATGTCCGCTTCGTAGAGATAGAGCCACCGTTGCGGCCCGCGCCCGGCGCAATGGGCCGCGAACGCGCCCTGGCCATAGCAGAGGCCGGGGGGAAGCAATCCCTCGGCCACCGTGTCCGCCGGGCCGTAGATATCGGCGAGCGCCGCCTCCAGAAGACGGGCGCGCTGGGCGACGCCGTGCTGGATCGCGGCCCAGTCCTCGGCCGAAATCAGCACCGGCAGCGGGTCCCGGATGTCGCCGCGCCGACCGGTCTCCGGCGTGCGGCTGGTGGAGAAGGCGACGCCCGATTCGGCCCGCAGCCGCTCCGTCTCAAGCGCGGCGGCCTCCGCCTCGCCCGGCGAGTCCGCCAGCCATCGAAGAATCGGGGCCCAGGCCGGACGCACGGAACCATCGGGCGAGAACGCCTCCTCATAGGCGCCCTCGGCCCGTTCACGCGCGTTGAGCAGCGCGTCCAGACGGTCCGTCTCAGTATCCACAGCCATGGCCATCGGCCGGGCTTGCTCCCGTTCTATCCCCGCTCACCGCTCTCACGTCTGGCGGCGAAGGTCCAGCGTCAACGGGAACTCAGGGCTCAATTCCGGCGCCGCAGGCTGGAAAGGTCCGGGCGAGTGGCCAAATGTCTGGAACCGGGCCAGACGACGGCCTTCGGCCTCCAGATCGTTCACCGGCTGGGTCTCGAAGCTGCGGCCGCCGGGATGGGCGACGTGATAGACGCAGCCGCCCAAAGACCGGCCGCTGTAACGGTCCTGCAGATCGAAGGTCAGCGGCGCGTGCGGTGCGATGGTCGGGTGCAGGCAGCGCGGCGGCATCCAGGCGCGGAAGCGGATTCCCATCACCTTCTCATCCTTGCGTCCGGTCGGAGTCAACGGCGCCTCGTAGCCGTTGCAGGCGATCCGGTAGCGGTTCGCGAGATCGCCGACGACCCGCAACTGAATGCGCTCGACGGAGCTGTCGACATGGCGCGCCGTGCCGCCGATCGCGCCGGTCTCGCCCAGCACGTGCCAAGGCTCCAGCGCGCCGCGCAGCTCCATCAGGACGTCGCGATGGCGGATGTCGCCCAGAAGCGGGAAGCGGAATTCGAACTGCGCCTTGAACCATTCGGGGTCCAGATGCACGTCCAGCGCCGCGGAGATTTCCTCCAGCACGTCCAGGAAATCGCGCCAGACGTAGTGCGGCAGCATGTAGCGGTCATGCAGCGCCGTGCCGAATTTCACCAGCGGGCGCTCATAGGGTTGTTCCCAGAACCAGGCGATCAGCGCCCTGAGGACCAGCGCCTGCGCCAGACTCATCCGGGGGTGGGGCGGCATCTCGAACGCCCGGAACTCCACCAGGCCCAGACGGCCGGTGGGCCCGTCCGGCGAGTAGAGCTTGTCGATGCAGACCTCCGCCCGGTGGGTGTTGCCGGTGGCGTCGGTCAGCAGGTCCCGGAACAGCCGGTCCACCAGCCAGGGCGGGCAGTTCGCGCCGCGCGGCGGCAGCTGCTTCAGCGCGATCTCCAGCTCGTAGAGCACGTCGTTGCGCGCCTCGTCGATGCGGGGCGCCTGACTGGTCGGTCCAATAAAGGTGCCCGAGAACAGGAACGACAGCGACGGGTGGTTCTGCCAGAAGCGGATCAGCGAGGCCAAAAGGTCCGGCCGCCGCAGGAACGGGCTGTCATTGGGGCTGGCGCCGCCCACCACGATATGGTTGCCGCCGCCCGAGCCGACGGGGCGGCCGTCATGCAGGAATTTGGTGGTCTCCAGCCGGCAATGGCGCGCCTCCTCGTAGATCGTCTCGGTGATCTCGCGCTGTTCGGCCCAGCTGTGGGCGGGCTGCACGTTCACCTCGATCACGCCGGGATCGGGCGTCACCTTGATCACGTTGATCCGGTAGTCGAAGGGCGGCGAGTAGCCGTCCAGATGCACTGGCAGGCCCGTCGCCGCCGCGGCTTCCTCGACCGCGGCGATCATGTCGACGAACTGATCCGCGCTTTCGACGGGCGGCAAAAACACGGTCAGAACGCCGTCGCGCGGCTCGACAGTGATCGCCGTGCGCACGGCGTCGACGAAGATCGCGTGGGCGTTGTCGGGCGGCGGCGGCGCCGACAGAATGCGTCCGTCCGTCGCCGGGCGCTCCGGCTCCTCCCCGAGGGGGACCGAGCCCGCCGACTCGCCGCCCTGGCTCTGCAACTGCACGGTGGAGCGTCCGGGCAGGCGGCCGCGAGGCGCGAACGGGTCGATCGGGATGATGTAGGGATAGTCGCCTTCGGGAATGAAGGGCAGGGCGGTCAGCGGCAGGCGATACCCGGCGGAACTGTCCCCCGGCGCCAGAAACAAGCGGCCGCGGCGGGTGCGCCAGCGTTCCGTGATCCAGCGATACCGTCGGCGTCGGCCGTCGTTGTGGGCGCGGGACTGCGCCGCCTGAACCGGCAGCACCATCGCCTTCGGGTTGCCGAGCCCGCGGGTGAAGGCCGCGGCCACCTGGCGGCGCTCCAGAGGATCGTCCAGCTTGTTGTTCTCGGGGTCCAGATTCTCAGGGAGCATGGACTCCTTCATGATGTAGAAGGCCGGATCCTCATAGGCGGGGGCGACGAAGACGGGATCGATCTCCAGCGCGTCCGCCAGCGCCAGGGTCAGCTTTTCGGCGTCCTCCATGTTCGGAGCGGCGCCGGCGCCGCCCTCGGGCGCGATCAGCGCTGCGTCGGACCAGAGCGGCTCTCCATCCCGGCGCCAGTACAGGCCGAAAGCCCAGCGCGGCAGTTGCTCGCCCGGATACCACTTGCCCTGTCCGTAATGCAGCAGACCACCCGGCGCGAACCGGTCGCGCAGGCGCCGGATCAGCTTGTCGGCGAAGAAGCGCTTGGTTGGGCCGACGGCCTCGGTGTTCCATTCGTCCGCGTCGCGGTTGTCCGAGGCGACGAAGGTCGGTTCGCCGCCCATGGTCAGGCGCACGTCGCCGGCGACCAGGCGCTTGTCCACCGCCTCGCCGGTCTTGTTGATCCGCTCCCAGTGCTCGTCGGTGAAGGGGAAGGTGACGCGCGGCTCCTCGCGCACGCGACGCACCTCCATATGGTGGCTGAACTCGACCTTGGCGACCTCATGCGCGCCCGTGATCGGGGCGGCGGAGCGGGGCGAGGGGGTGGCGGCGAGCGGGATGTGCCCTTCGCCCGCGAACAGGCCGGAGGTCGGGTCGAGCCCGATCCAGCCCGCGCCGGGCACATAGACCTCGCACCATGCGTGCAGGTCGGTGAAGTCCGCGTCCGGGCCTGAGGGGCCGTCGATGGCCTTGATGTCCGGGGTCAGCTGGATCAGGTAGCCCGAGACGAAGCGCGCCGCGATGCCGCGCCGCCGCATCAGGTGGACCAGAAGCCAGCCAGAGTCGCGGCAGGAGCCGGAACCAAGCTCCAGCGTCTCCTCGGGCGTCTGCACGCCCGGCTCCATGCGGATGCGATAGTCGACCGCTTTATGGGCGATCTGATTCACCGCCACCATGTAATCGACGGTGTGCATCTTCTCGGCCGGCAGGCCCGCCAGCATCTTTTCGAACAAGGGCCCCTGGGGGCCGGTCTCCAGGTAAGGCGCGAGGTCCTTCTTCAGCTCCGGCTCGTAGGTCCAGGGGGTGTGGGAGACGCTGTCCTCGACGAAGAAGTCGAACGGGTTGACCGAGGCCATGTCGGCCACCAGATCCACCAGGACTTCGAAATGGTCGACCCGTTCCGGAAACACCAGCCGGGCCATGTAATTGCCGAACGGGTCCTGCTGCCAGTTGATGAAATGCGGCTCGGGCGAGATGATCTGCGAGTAGCTGAGGATCTTCGTGCGGGAGTGCGGCGCGGGGCGCAGCCGGACGACCTGCGGCCCCATCTCGATCAACCGGTCGTAGCGATAGGTCGTCCGGTGTGTCAGCGCCGCATTGATGCTCATCCGAGTTTCCCCCAGAGAATTGACCGCCTTTTGGCGAATGTATCGCCAGACGTTAATTGCTGCGCCGCAAGAGAGCTAGCGTTTTGGCGAGTCGTCGTTGCGGCGTCAGGACTTCGTTAACCATCTCCATGGTTAATGGCGCGCGATCCGCTTAAGTCTTTTGCCGTTGGGCGGGCGGCCGAGAAAGTTTGATGGAGAGTGCGACGTGGCGCTGACACCAGTGATCCTCGCCGGCGGATCGGGCACCCGCCTGTGGCCGATGTCCCGCGCGGCCTATCCGAAACAGTTTCTGACCCTCGGCGGCGCGCAGAGCCTGTTGCAAGAGACCCTGACCCGGGCGTCCGGCCGGCGGTATGGCCCGCCGATGATCGTCACCAACGAGGAATACCGGTTTCATTGCGCGGCGCAGGCCTGCGAGCTGGGCCTGACGCCCACGATCCTGCTGGAGCCCGCCGCGCGCAACACGGCGCCCGCCATCGCCGCCGCGGCGCATCTGGCGATACAGGACGATCCCGACGCGGTGCTGCACGTGATGCCCTCGGACCATGCGCTGACCGCCGACGCCGCCTTTGAGACGGCGCTCGACGCGGCCGAGGCGGCGGCGGCCAAGGGCGCACTGGTGACCTTCGGGATCGAGCCGAAGGGTCCGGCGACGGGGTACGGCTACATCAAGGCGGCGCCGGGGACGGGGCCGCGCAGGGTGGATCGCTTCGTCGAAAAGCCGGATCTCGCAACGGCCGAGGCGATGCTGGCCGAAGGCGGGCATTTCTGGAATTCGGGCATGTTCCTGTTCCGGGCGGACGCTTTCCTGCAGGAGCTTTCGCGCCTCGCGCCCGAAGTGGCCGAGGCTGCGGCAGGGGCTGCGGCGGGGGCTACGAAGGACCTCGGCTTCCTCCGGCTGGGGGCGGAGGCGTTCAGGGCCTCGCCGTCAATTTCGGTCGACTACGCGGTGTTCGAGAAGACCGATAAGGCGGTGGTGGCGCCCGCGGCGATCCGCTGGTCCGATCTGGGCGCCTGGTCGGCGATCTGGGAGCGGGACGCGACCCGGCCGGAGGACGCGGTGACGCTGGGCAAGGCGAGCGCGCCGGGTTCGCGCCGTGTGCTCGCGGTCAGCGACGGGCCGCGCGTGGTGGCGCAGGGGGTTGAGGACATCGCGGTGATCGCCGCCGACGATGTTGTCTACGTCGGGAAGCTGTCGGAATCCGAGCGGGTGAAGGAGGCCGTCGCTGCGCTGGCCGCCGACCCCGAGACCGCCGCGCTGACGCAGGAGCATCGCACCGTCCGCCGCCCATGGGGCGGCTACACCAGCATTTGCTCCGGGCCGCGGTTTCAGGTGAAGCGCCTGTTCGTCAAACCGGGCGGGCGGCTGTCGCTGCAAAAGCACCATCACCGGTCCGAGCACTGGGTGGTGGTGACCGGGACCGCCGAGGTCACGCTGGGCGACCGGGTGATGACGCTGGGCGAAAACGAGTCGATCTATATCCCGCGCGGCGAGGTCCACCGGCTGGCCAATCCGGGAAAGATCCTGCTGGAGTTGATCGAGGTGCAGACCGGCTCCTATCTGGGAGAGGATGACATCATCCGTGTCGACGACGAATTCGGCCGAACCTGACGCAGACCGGCCGCTTTAAAAATTGAATCCGCGAACGGGAACCAGTGATCCTGCTGCGCGATGGCGCGGCAGGATCAGTCGTCATTGCCGAATTTCAGCCGGTCATGCGCTGGCCGCGACGGCGCTGATCTTGGGCGCATGCGCCAGAATCATGTCGCGGACCGCCTTGAAGCTCTCCATCACATAGAGCTCCTTGCCGTGGGCGAGATAGACCGCGACCGCGCCGCCATTCTCGGGGCGCTTCTGCTCGATCAGAAGTATCTGGTCCACGCGCACGCCGACCGGCTCGGACGTGTCGACGGAGAAGGACGAGTGGCGGAACGCGATGAGCCCGGATGTCAAACGGCGGATCGAAACGGTCTACGCCCCGGACTTCGAGGCCTACGGCTACCCTGA
>QKHF01000103.1 GCA_003250135.1 Paracoccaceae bacterium
TGGGCGGCTTCATGTGGCTGATGGGCGGGGCAGCCCTTTACGCCTCGGCCTTCAGGCAGGACACATTCACCAGTTCGGGCGAAGCGATCCTTGTTCCCTCGCTGGGGATCGCCATGCTCGCGGGCGCGTGGTGGTTTGCGCCAGTGGTCACACTGGTCTTTGACCGCGCCGCTGGCCGAGTCTGGTTCAGAGAGAACCGGCTCTTCCACCCTCGCACGCAAGGCTTCGATCTCTCACGTATCGAGCGCGCCCAACTCCAATCGAACTGGAGCGACGGAAGCCGCCTGACCCGCCTCGCCCTGCGCACGGCCGATGGAGTGGTTCCGCTTGAAACCGGCTACTCCAGCGCGGATCGGACGAAGGTGATGTCCGGCGTCAACGCGTGGCTGGAAGGCAAGGCGCCTTTATCGCCCACGGTAAGGCGTTAGACATGCTGAAAGATGAGACATGGATCGCCAGCGCGAGCCCCGACAAACTGGTCGTTCGCCACCGTTCGGGACGGTTGACGTCCTTTCTCTCGTTCTTCTTTGGCAGCGTGTTTCTGGCGGTGGCGATCAGTGAGGTCGGAGGCATGCGCTGGGTGGCCGTCGCGATGGCCGCCCTGAACTACCTGTTTGCGATCATGCGGTCTTCCGTCGTGACGATCACCTTCGACCGCCCGGCTGGCGAGGTCGAATGCCGCGAGCAACGTCTGGTCACCGACAAGCGCGCGACACTGCCGCTTCGGGACTTCAAAGGCGCTGAAATCCGCCAGGGCGCCGGCAAGAGCGCCAGGACGCGGCTGGGGCTCGCCACCCGCGACGGCGTGTTCATTCCGATCGAGCAGACCTTCTCGGCCGGGGCTCGCACCGATATCGCGCAAGCGATTGACCATTGGTTGGCGGGGAACGAGGTCGACGCGCCGCCGCCGGCGCAGGATGGCGAGAGCGGCGAGAACGACGCCTAGTTCGTGTTCACCATCGGCATGTACGCGTTCGACCAGCCGACCATGCTTTCGGGATAGAGCTTCACGTTCTCGATCCCGGCCACCTCGCTGAGCGCGAACCAGTTGGTCGCCGCCCAATGCCCGGTATTGCAGAAGCTGACCAGAACCTCTCCGTCGCCCTTGCCGCCACTATATCCGGCTTTGCGGGCGATCTTTTCGGCCGCCTCCGGCGTATCTGTCATCTTGTATTTGTCCGGCCCGAACCAGCTGGAATGGACAAGGCTCAGCGCGCCCTGCAGGGTTCCGGCCTGCTTGGCGGCGGCGTGTTTCTTCCGGCCCTCGAAGAACTCCAGAGGGCGCGCATCGACCAGCCGGGCCTTCGACCGGCCCTCGACCACGTCCAGCACGCCTTCGCGCGTCAGCATCCACTGATCAGACAATGACGCCTCGATCTGGCTTTCCATCGGCTGCACAGGCGCCATGGAGAGCTTCAGCTTCGCGTCTTTCCACGCCCTCACGCCGCCGTTCAGGATCGCGATCTGCTCGATCCCGGCCGATTTCAGCGTCCAGTAGACACGGGCCGCCGCGCCGAAATCCGTCTCGTCCTTGCCGGCGTAGGTGACGATGGTGGGCTTGTCCTTCTCGGCGCCGATCGAGCGCAGCAACTCCGTCAACTGATCGTCCGGCAACTCGCGGCCGGGATTCGCGGCCGGCCCGCGCCACAGAGGATACGGCGCGTTGACGGCGCCGGGAACATGGCCGCCCAGATAGACGGTCTGCCCGCGAATATCGAGGATCAGCGCCTCTGCCGGGTCCAGCGCCGCAACCTCCTCCGGGGTTTGCAGTTTCTTCCAGTCCGCCAGAGCGGGAGAATGGAAAGCGAACGCCAAAAGCGCGGCGGCGGCGAGCGTACGAAACAATTTTGGGCGCTCCTACTGAAATGCTTTTGTCTGAAAGATCATCCGGACGGCGCCGCTGTCCAGCCAAAACCGCGTGAGGGCGCAGGTTGCGCCCCCTCGCCAGCGCGTCCGTCATGCGCTAATCACACCGCCTGACCGAGTTAATGAGACGCCGATGGCCGAGCCGACCGAACCGCTGGTGATCTTCACCCCCTCCGGCAAAAGGGGGCGCTTCGCCGTGGGCACGCCGATCCTGCAGGCGGCGCGCGAACTTGGCGTCGATCTCGACAGCGTCTGCGGCGGACGCGGCATCTGCTCCAAATGCCAGATCACGCCATCCTACGGCGAATTTCCCAAGCACGGCGTCACAGTCAGGCCGGACGCCCTTAGCGAATGGAACGCGGTCGAGGAGCGCTACAAGTCCAAGCGCGGCATGATCGAGGGCCGCCGACTTGGCTGTCAGGCGACCGTGCAGGGCGACGTGGTCATTGACGTGCCGCCGGAAAGCCAGGTCCACAAACAGGTGGTGCGCAAGCGGGCCGAGGCTCGCGAGATCGTGCTCGATCCCGCCACCCGGCTTTACTATGTCGAGGTCCAGGAACCCGACATGCACGAACCCTCCGGCGATCTGGAGCGCCTGATGAAAGCTCTCGAGGAGCAATGGGGCCTCGTCGGCATCAACGGCGATCTGCGCGCAGTTCAGGGGCTGCAAAAGGCTCTGCGCGCGGGCGAGTGGAAGGTCACCTGCGCGGTCTATTCCGGCCGGGGCCTGAGGCGCGGTCGGATCATGCAGGTCTGGCCGGGCTATTACGAAGGCTCGATCTACGGCATCGCGGTGGATGTCGGCTCCACCACCATCGCCGGGCACCTCTGCGACCTGCAGAGCGGCGAGGTGCTGGCCTCCTCGGGCCTCATGAACCCGCAGATCCGCTTTGGCGAGGACCTGATGAGCCGGGTCAGCTACGCCCAGATGAATCCGGGCGGCGCGGCCGAGATGACCGAAGCCGTCCGCGGGGCGCTCAACACACTGATCGGCGAGGTCGCTGACGAGGCTGGCGTCGCGCGCGAGGGCGTGTTCGAGGCCGTTTTCGTCGGCAACCCTGTGATGCATCACCTTCTGCTCGGCATC
>QKHF01000144.1 GCA_003250135.1 Paracoccaceae bacterium
CGTTAACCCACTCGCCATGGCGCATGGCCGCCGGCTCCGCTAACGTCTCGCCCGAAAGATTCGTGGGAGGCGACAAATGTCGGGCAGCGTGAACAAGGTGATCCTCGTCGGAAATCTGGGCCGGGATCCGGAAATCCGCCACATGCAGAATGGCGGAAAGGTGGCCAACCTGTCGGTGGCGACGTCGGAGCGGTGGCGCGACCGCGGCTCGGGCGAGCAGCGCGAGCGCACCGAATGGCACCGGGTGGCGATCTTCTCGGAGCCGCTGGTCAAGGTGGCCGAGCAATATCTGCGCAAGGGATCGAAGGTCTATATCGAGGGCCAGCTCGAAACCCGGAAATGGGCCGACCAGACCGGGAATGAGCGCTACACCACCGAGGTCGTGCTGCGTCCATACCGGTCCGAGCTGACCATGCTCGACAGCCGCGGCGAAGGCGGCGGCGGAGGCGGCTATGGCGGCGGCTACGACAGCGGCCCATCCGGCGGCGGCTATGGCGGCGGCGGCGGAGGCGGCGCGCCCCAGGGCGGCGGCGGCATGGACGATGACATCCCGTTCTGAGAACTGAAGAACGGCCATGTCTCGGACCGGGGAGCCTCGAACCTTCAGCGATTTCACCGATGAGGAACGCGAGGCGTTTTACGATCTGGCCGACCGGTTCATCGATCTCGCGAACGAGGCCGCGCAGGACTGCGCCGCTGGCCCGCGCCGCGTCAGCGCCGCGATGATGTACGCCACCGCCCGCTACAACGCCTATATCGCCCAGCTTGGCGGATATCAGGGCGGCGAGGCCGAGTAGGCGGATGTGCTCGGCTATTATCTCGAACAGTATCGCAAGGTGTTGCGAGAGCATCTGAGCGATGCTCTCGTCAAGCGGCAGGACTGACTGGACGTCCCTATGCGATCGCGATCAGTTTCTTTGGCGGCCGGAGGCGCATGTCGATCCGCCAGGTGACGAAGGCGAATATCATCCAGCCCGAGTGAAAACAGACGCCACATAGCAGCACGACCTCACCGGGGATCGGCCCGATCGCCGCGCGCGAGACCAGATCGCCGAATGTCTCCATGCCTGTGGGATGAATCGCCAGCTTGCCGAAATAGGCCACGCCCTGAACGGCGAGGATGTAGACATAGTTCTTGCGCAGCCGCCGACCTACGGCTCGCGCATAGCTGATATGGAAATGCGGCCGCAGATAGTCGCTGGCCAGAAGCGTGTTCCACTTCTCGTCCAGCTTGGTTCCCTCGCCGCGCAGCATCGGCCCGTAGAAATCCGTCTCCATCAACCGGCAGCGCGCGCGCCAGACGTTGAAATAGCGGTAGCGCCGCCCCTCGAACATCAGGAAGACGGTGATCAGCATGCCGACCAGGATCAGCGGCAAGGGCGAGGAATCCGGCGACGCGTAGGAGATGGACAGCGCCAGCCCCGTCGTGACGACGGACCAGTTTGTGGTGTTGTCCAGCCGGGATCGCCAGATGGTGCTGCGATAGACCTCGCCCCGATAGAGGTGCGCGATTGCGCCCACTTCGGCTGAGGTCAGAGAACACCCATCCGATTCCGTCATCATTCTCCTCCCTGTCGCGTTTCAGCGCGACAATTAACACAAGATTATACCTGTGAAACGCCAAGCAGAACCCTGCGTTGGATTGCCCCGACATGATGGGGGTCCTATACTCCGCCGCAACCAAATACGGACGCGACCCGAGCAGGAGCATCCCGCGTGAGCGACGATCCCGAGACCCCGGAGGCCGAGAGCGGCGCGGGGCCAGAACGGCCGGTCTTTGACGGCCCGACCATCACCGTCGAAGAGGAGATGAAGCGCAGCTATCTCGATTACGCGATGAGCGTGATCGTCAGCCGCGCCATCCCGGATCTGCGCGACGGTCTGAAGCCCGTGCACCGGCGCATCCTCTATGCGATGCACGAAGCGGGCTACACCCATGACAAGCCATATCGGAAATCGGCCCGCATCGTCGGCGACGTCATCGGTAAGTACCATCCGCATGGCGACACCGCCGTCTATGACGCGCTGGTGCGAATGGCGCAGGATTTCTCCATGCGCCTGCCGCTTCTGGACGGTCAGGGCAATTTCGGCTCGATGGACGGCGATAGCCCGGCCGCCATGCGCTACACCGAAGTGCGGATGGACAAGCCCGCCGCCTCGCTGCTGGCCGATATCGAGAAAGAGACGGTCGACTTCCAGCCCAACTACGACAACCAGGATCAGGAGCCGGTGGTCTTGCCCGCCCGCTTCCCGAACCTGCTGGTCAACGGCGCGGGCGGTATCGCGGTTGGCATGGCGACCAACATCCCGCCGCACAATCTGGGCGAGGTGATCGACGCGACGCTGGCGCTGATCGGGGACCCTGACCTGACCGTCGAGGACCTGATGGAGCATGTCCCCGCCCCCGACTTTCCGACGGGCGGGATCATCATCGGCCGTTCCGGCGCGCGCTCGGCCTACACCACCGGGCGCGGCTCGGTCATCGTGCGGGCGCGGATCAACGAGGACGAGGTGGAGGTGCAGGGCCGCCCCCGGATCGTCGTCAACGAGATTCCCTATCAGGTGAACAAGTCGACGCTGGTCGAAAAGATCGCGGAGTTGGCGCGCGAGAAGCGTGTCGAGGGCATCCAGAACATCCAGGACGAATCCGACCGCTTCGGCGTGCGCGTCGTCATCGACCTGAAGCGCGACGCGAC
>QKHF01000068.1 GCA_003250135.1 Paracoccaceae bacterium
CCGGCGGCGCGGTCCTTGGCGACCCAAGTGGGCGCGATGGCGGCCAGCAGCAGCGGCTCATCCCCGACGCGGCCGGCGTCGTCGCGATGGATGTCGACCCGGTGCGGGCCTTCCTCGCGCCCGCCATGGCCGCGGGTGACGAAATGCAAAGCGATCCCCCGCGCGATCAGCCGCTCGGCGATGGCGAGCGCGGTCGGCGTCTTGCCCGTCCCGCCCGCGGTGATGTTGCCGATGCAGATCACCGGGACCGGCGCGCGCCATGGGGTCGCGTTCGCGATGCGGCGCGCGGTGGCGAGGGCGTAGAGGCAGCCGAAAGGCGACAGCAGCCGCGCGAGAACGCCGGGCGCCTCTGGCGGGTTGGACCAGAATGCAGGCGCGCGCATCGCCTCACGTCCCGGCGGGCGGCGGCAGGACCGGGCGCAACGCGGCCATCACCCGTTCGACGATCGCCTCGCCCTCGGTGGCGAAGGCGCCGGCGGCCTCGATCAGGCGCGCGCCCTCCTCGGTCGGTCCGCCGTCCGGCGCCAGCAGCGCGGCCACCGCATCGGTCAGCGTATCGACATTGATCACCCGGCGCGTGGCGCCCAGCGCGGTCAGCCGGGCGTACTCTTCGGCGAAATTGCCGATATGCGGCCCATGCAGGATCGCGGCCCCCAGCGGCGCCGGTTCATAGGGATTGTGGCCGCCGACCGGCTCCAGGCTGCCGCCGATAAAGGCGACGGGGGCGAGGCGGTACCAGAGGCCCAGCTCGCCCAGCGTATCGGCGACGTAAATATCGCAGTCCCGTCCCGGCCGGTCGCCGGCGGAGCGGCGCCCGACCCGCGCGCCGAAGCTTCCGAGTTCGCGCACAATCGCCTCGCCCCGCTCGGGATGGCGCGGCGCGATGATGGTCAGCAGGCCCGGCAACAGCTGTCTCAGCCGAGACCACGCGGCGCCGGCGGCGTCCTCTTCGCCCGGATGGGTGCTGGCGGCGACGAAGACCGGCCGGTCGCCGATTTCCTCTCGCAGCCGGGCCAGTTCCGCCGGATCGGCGGGTGGCGGCGGCGCGGCTTCCTTCAGGTTTCCGGTTGAGACCGCCCGCGCCGCGCCCAGATCGCGCAGACGCTCGGCGGTCTCCTCGGTCTGGCAGAGCACCGGGTCAAAGGGGTCCAGCAGCGCCCGGATCGCGCCCTTCGCCCGACTCCAGCCCTTGGCCGAGTCCGCCGACATGCGCGCATTGACCATCGCCATCGGCTTGTGGCGAGCGGCGGCCTCGTCGATCAGGTTCGGCCACAGCTCGGATTCGAACCACAGCGAAAGGTCGGGCCGCCAGTGGTCGATGAAGCGCTCCACCGCGTCCGGCAGGTCCACCGGGACGAATTGGTGCACGCCGCGCTCCGGCAGGCGGTTCGCCATCAGCCGCGCGGCGGTGACGGTGCCGGTAGTGACGAGGAAATAAAGGTCGGGCCGCTCCGCCGACAGCCGCGCGATCAGGGGCAGGGTGGTCAGCGACTCGCCCACGCTGGCCGCATGCATCCAGACCAGCGGGCCGTCGGGTCGGGGCAGGCCGGCATGGCCCATCCGCTCGCCCCGGCGCGTCGGATCCTCCTTGCCGCGCATGGCGCGGCGGCGCAGCAGGACCCAGACTACCGGCTTCGCCAGCCGGGTGGCTCCCTGGTAGAGCTTCAGGATCAGCGAGTGGTCGCTGGGCCGCTGCGGCAGCTTCGGCTCCAGAAGAGCCGCCGCCTCCGCCTTCGGCGTGGTGAGGCTGGGACCGCTCATGCGCGGATCTCATTCGCGGGGTCCGGCGTCTCGCGCCCGCAAATCTCGTCGGCCCGGCGGGTCGCCGCGGTGGTCGCGGCCTCGATCGCCAGCCGGTGCGCCTCGACCGCCTCCGCATCGTTCGCAGGCGGAGCGGTCAATGGCGCGCCATAGACGATGGCGCCGCGTCCGAAGGGATAGGGGATCAGGAACCGGTCCCAGTTGCGCAACATCTTGCCGCGCGTCGAGGAAATCCCGATGGGCAGAACGCTGGCGCCTGCGACGGCCGAGATCGCGGCGACTCCGTGCTGGGCACGCATCCGGGGGCCGCGCGGGCCGTCCGGCGTGATCCCCACCAGATGCCCCGCTTTCAGCAGCGGCAGGCATTCGCGGAACGCGCCGCCGCCGCCTTTCGCCTTGTCGCGCTTGCGCGGGTCGGCGGTGGAGCCACGCACTGCGTCGACATCGAAAAAACCGACCAGGCGCGCGATGATCTCGCCGTCCCGGTTGTCCGAAATCATCCCATAGATACGGCGGTCGCGCGGCTTCAGGCAGGGCAGCATGAACAGCCGTCCGTGCCAGACGGAGATGACAAAGCCCGCTCCGGTCGCCAGCAGGGCGTCGCGGCGGTCCTGACCCTCGAAGGTCCAGCGCGTCGTCCACCAGACCATGCGCAGGTAGAAGGCGCCCAGCCGGGCGGCCAGCTCGCGCGTCAGCGCCGCGCCGCGAATGCGCTGCGCCAGCCTGTTCAGAGCCTGGCCGAGACCGGATTTCTTCGGCTTGTTCATGCCGGGCGACGCCCCCCTTCGGCCGCCCTACTTGTCCTCGGCGTCGGGGCCTTCGGCGAATTCCTCGTCGTCCAGACGATGGATATGGGCCAGGAAATAGCGGGTGTGCGCATCATCCACCGTGGCCTGCGCCTTGGCCTTCCAAGCATTGTAGGCGCTGGCGTAATTCGGATAGAGGCCCACGATGTCGATGGCGTCCACGTCCTTGAACTCGCGCCCCCGCGGATCGACAAGCTCGCCCCCGAACACAAGATGCAAAAGCTGCTTCATTTTCTGTTCTCCTGATATGTGGTCGCGTCGATACGCCGGGCGTTCATTTGGATCGAACCTGACGCGCGGCGCGCGGGCAGTCAATCGGCGCGCTCCGGGGTCGCGGCGCCGGTGGGCGGTTAGAGGCGCGACAGCACATCGTCGACCAGCGCCTTCGGTCCCGAAATGAACCCCGGCAAATGCGCGTCCGGCGTGTTGAAGACCGGCGCCTCGCCGGTCCGCGTGCGAGAGACGCCGCCCGCTTCGGACACCATCAGCGCCCCGGCCGCGACGTCCCAGTCGAAGGTGCCGCGCAGGGTCACGAGCGCGTCGACCCGCCCCTTGGCCACCAGGCACAGCCGCCAGGCCAGCGACGGCCGGTGCGACGGCGCGACCTGCGGCGGCGTCCGGCGCCAGAGGTCCGGGTTGAGGTTCGGCCGGGTGATCAGCGTCTTGGACCCGTCGATCTGCTTGCGCTCCGAGACCTGGATCGACCCCTTGGCGATCACCAGCGGCTCGGGCGGGTCGAACTCGTTCGCGACCGGATGCTCGACCGCCTGCCGCTCGAAGGTGGCGCCGCCGCCGAGGGCCGCCGCATAGGTCTCGCCCCGCGCGGGCATGTGGACGACCCCCGCCACGGGAAGCCCGTCCTCGACCACCGCGACGGAAACCCCATAGGCCGGCTCGCCGCGCAGAAAGGCGCGGGTGCCGTCGATCGGATCGACGATGAAGACGCGGCTCCGGTTCAACCGGTTGAGGTCGTCCTCGCTTTCCTCGGACAGCCAGCCATAGCCCGGCCGCGCACCCATCAGCATCTCGCGCAGCAGCGCGTCCGAGGCGTGGTCCGCCTCCGACACCGGGCTGCCGCCATACTTGCTCCAGTGTTCCGGGTCCCGCCGGAAATAGCGCAGCGTCAGCGAGCCGGCCGCAATCGCGGCCTCGGTCAGCAGCGCAAGGTCGGCGAGGTCTCTCTCATGCGCCGGCAACGGTCAGCCCCTCCAGCCGGATCGAGGGCGCCGCGGTCGCTTTCGAAAGGTCGATGTCGTCGGCCGCGGTCAGGGTCAGAAGCGCGTCGGGCAACGGCCCGGCGATGGTGGCCTCGTTGACCGGAAAGGCGATCTCGCCGTTCTCGATCCAGAAGCCGGAGGCGCCGCGGCTGTAATCGCCCGTGGTCGGGTTCACCCCGCGCCCCATCATCGAGGTGACGAGCAGGCCTGTCCCGGTCTCGCGGATCAGCGCCTCGCGGCTGAGCGCGCCGGTCGAGAGGCGAATGTTGGTCGAACCGACGCCGGGCGGGGAGGAGAGGCCGCGCGACGCGTTGCCGGTGCTCGCCAGCCCCAGTTTTCGGGCCGAGCGGCAATCCATCAGCCAAGTGGTCAGCACGCCGTCCTCGACGATCTTTTTCGCCCGCGTCGCCAGGCCCTCGCCGTCGAACGGGCGCGAGGCCGGGCCGCGCAGGACATGCGGGTCCTCGAAAATGTCGAAGCCGTCGGGCAGGATCCGCGCGCCGAGCTTTTCCAGCAGCCAGCTGGAGCCGCGCGCGATGGAGGCGCCGTTCACCGCGCCGACGACGTGCCCGACGATGCTGGGCGCGACGCGCGCGTCGAAGATCACCGGAAAGGCGCCGGAAGGCGGTTTCCGCCCGCCCAGCCGCGCCGCGGCGCGCTCACCCGCCGTTCGGCCCACCGATACAGGGTCGGGCAGGTCCGCGGCGAACCGGCGAGAGGCGTAGTCCCAGTCGCTTTCCATCCCCAGCCCCTCGCCCGCGATGGCCGAGGCGGAAAAGCCGGATCGGGTGGAGGAATAGCCGCCCGCGAACCCGTTGGTCGCGGCGTAGAAGATCGCGACGCGGCCCCAGCTGGCCGAGCAGGACTCGGTCTGGCTGACGCCGGGAACCGCCTTGGCGGCGTCCTCGATCTCGCGGGCGATATCCTCAAGCGCGGAGGGCGCAGGCGGATCGGCGGGGTCCGAGAGGTCGAGGTCGGGCCACCCGCTCGCGATCTGATCCGACCCCGGCAGGCCGCAATGCGGGTCCTCTGGCGCTTCCTTCGCCATGGCGACGGCGCGCTCCGCCAGTTCTTTCAGCACCGCCGGTCGCGGGTCCGAGGCGGAGACGCAGGCCTGTTTCGCGCCGATCAGCACCCGCAGGCCGAAATCGACGCTTTCCGAGCGCTCCGCCTCCTCCAGCGCGCCGCCCCGGACGGAAACGCCGAGGTCCTCGCGTTCGGTGGCGATGGCGTCGGCGGATTCGGCGCCCGCCTTCAGGGCCGCGTCCAGAAGCTCGGCGGCGAGCGCGGAAGGATCGATCATCGCGGGACCCCTCAGATCATTGCGTAAAGGCCGTGGACGATGGCGCCGATCCCGGCGGCCATCACCACGAAGATCGTCAGGGTCGCGCCCGCGCCGCGCTGCCAGGCCGGCGCGTCCTCGGCGGTGAAATGCAGCGCGTGCAGCACCCGCCCGACGAACAGCGCGCCGCCCAGCGCGTGGATCGCGATGGCGGGCGCCCCCATCAGCGCCATCAGCAGCAGCAGGATCAACGCCACGGGGACGTATTCGACGAAATTCGCCTGTCCCCGCATGGCTCGGATCATCCGTGGATGCCCCTGATCGCCCATGTAGATTTTCAGCCTGCCGCGCAGTCTGCCGATATGGGCGGCCAGCCAGCCGAGGATCATCGCGTTCAGCCCGGCGTAGAGCGCCACGGCGGCGATCGCAGGGGAATCGGTCATCAGGGGGCCTCGTTCGAGGAAGGGAAGGCGTGGGCCGGATCGTTATAGCCCCGATGTCGGGCGGTTGAAATGCGTTGCTGCGGGATCACGCGCGCTCGCTGAAGGCCTGCGCGGTGGCCGCCCTCAGCTGCGGAAGCTCCGTGGCCTCGCGCGCGGCCAATTCGGCCGCGGCGGCGGCGACATAGTCGCGATGCAGCGGCATGGCGTCCCGCTCCCGCCCCAACTGAACCTGAATCACGTTGGAGGAGCCGTAGCGGAACGCGCCCTCGCTGGCGGCGAGGTAAAACTCCCACATCCGGGCGAAACGCTCGTCATACATCGCCTCCACCTCGGCCCGGCGACCTTCGAACCGGTCTCGCCAGATGCGCAGCGTGTCGGCGTAATGCACCCGCCAGACCTCGCAATCGGTGATCCAGAGGCCGGAGCGCTCCACGCTCAGCGCCAGTTCCGACAGCGACGGCGCATAGCCGCCCGGAAAGATGTACTTGCGCAGGAACGGGCCGGTGATCCCCGGCGGCGCCTTGGTCGAGATCGTGTGGATCAGCGCCACGCCGTCCGGCTTCAGGCAATCGCGCACTTTCAGGAAATATTCGCCCAGATGGCCGACGCCCACATGCTCCAGCATGCCGACCGAGACAATCCGGTCGAAGGTCTCGTCCACATGGCGATAGTCCTTCAACTCGAACCGGCACCGGTCGGCCAGCCCCGCCGCGGCGGCTCGCGCGTTCGCGATGGCGTGCTGTTCGGTCGACAGCGTCACGCCCACCACGTCCACATCCGCCACTGCGGCCAGATAGAGGCCCATCCCGCCCCAGCCGCAGCCGATATCGAGCACCTTCTGTCCCGGCTCCAGCCCCAGCTTGGCGCAGATATGGCGCTTCTTCAGGGTCTGGGCCTCGGCCAGCGCCTCATCGCCATCGGGGAAGTAGCCGCAGGAATACTGCATGTCCCAATCCAGCCACATCCGGTAGAACGCGTTCCCCAGATCGTAGTGATGGGCGACATTGCTGCGCGCCTGCGCGATCGGGTTGTGCTGCATGAACCGGCGGAGCCTGCGCGCAAGCGAATTCCAGAAAATCTGGGTCGGCGACATGTCGAAGCTGCGCTTGTTGACGAAGAAGACGCTCAGCAGGTCCCATGCGCCGCCATCCTCGACCACCAACCCGCCATCCATGTAGGCCTCGGCCGCCTTGAGTTCGGGGTTCAGGAAAATCTTCCAGTCGAGCGAGGGATCGTCGATGCGGATGGTCGCCGTCGGCCCGTCTCCGTCGCCGAAGCTGCATTCGTACCCGTCCGGTCCCTTGAGCGTCAGCCGCCCCTTGCGGATCGCCTTGGCGAAGAGTTTCGGCAGGAATCGCATGGGGGCCTCGCGATCGGGTTGTCCTTTGCGAAAAAGCCTAGCCGCGCGGCGACGCGAGCGAAAGGCCGGCCGGCGCGCAGGATCGCGCGCATCAGTCCTTAGAAGCCTTTTTCTTCTTTTTCTTCTTGCCGCCCTTGGCCTTCGGCTTCGCCGGTTCCGCTTTCATCTCCGTCGCTTCGATCGGGGTATCTGGCGGCGCCTCAGGCGGCGTGTCGTCAGGGGCCGGGTCCGGCTCGGCGGTCTCCAGCGCCTGGTCCGCCGCCCGCGACGCCGCCGCGGCGAGCCCGCTTAGAAACACCGCGTTCAGGTCGCGCATCGCGCTTTCCCAGATGGCGATCGCGGCGTCGGTGCGTCGTTCGAGGGTCTCGGTCAGCTTCATCGCCTCGGCGACGCGCGTTTCGCTCTGCGCCGCCACCGCCGCCTCGGTCATGGCCGTAGCTTCGTCCAGGCTCTGCCGGATCGCCTGCATCGCCTTGCGCATGCGATTGGCGTCGTCGATGGTCTTGGCCGCTGCGGCGTCGACGGCGTCGATCTGCGCCTTGTAATGCTCCAGCGCCTTCAGATAACGCGACGCCCGCGCCTTGAGCAGGGAGTCATAGGCCTCGATCGCGCGCGCGGCGCCGCCATGCATCTTTCTGTTATAGGCCCGGAGGGTCTTCTCGCGCGCGGCGCTGGCCGCCTCGGACGCTGAGCTGGCCTTTTCCAGCGCCGAGTGCGCCTCGCGTCCCGTTCGGGCCTCCCACTCGCGGAACGCCTTCATCATCTCCGAATAGCCGCGCGGCTGGGGCGCGTCGAGCAACGCCTGCCGCCACCAGTCGGGCGACAGGTAATTCGGAGGTTTGATCGCCATCGCGCGCTCCCTGGGGCTTTGATTTTCCTCAGGTTCGCACGGCTGGCCGGAATCGCAAAGTCCGGGGCTGTCGCGGGGGTCAGAGATCGATCCCCAATTCGCCCCAGATCGCGTCGATCTTCGCCTTGGTCTCGGCGTCCATGTCGAGGACTTCGCCCCACTCGCGGTTGGTCTCGCCCGGCCACTTGTCGGTGGCGTCGAGGCCGATTTTCGAGCCGAGGCCGGAGACAGGCGAAGCGAAGTCGAGATAATCGATCGGCGTGTTCTCCAGAACGGTGATGTCGCGCGCCGGGTCCATGCGGGTGGTGATCGCCCACCAGACATCCTTCCAGTCGCGGGCGTTTATCCCGTCATCCACCACGATCACCCACTTGGTGTACATGAACTGGCGGAGATAGGACCACGCGCCCAGCATCACCCGCTTGGCGTGGCCAGCATAGGCCTTCTTCATCGAGATGACGGCGATGCGATAGCTGCACCCCTCGGGCGGCAGCCAGAAATCGGTGATCTCGGGGAACTGCTGCTGCAGGAGCGGGATGAACACCTCGTTCAGCGCCTCGCCCAGCACCGAGGGCTCATCGGGCGGGCGGCCCGTATAGGTGCTCAGGTAAATCGGCTTCTTCCGCATGGTGATGGCGGAGACGGTGAAGACCGGGAACTTTTCGACCGAGTTGTAATAGCCGGTGTGATCGCCGTATGGCCCCTCGTCGGCGTATTCGTCGAGGCTGACATGCCCCTCCAGCACGATCTCGGCCGTTGCGGGGACTTTCAGCGGGACCGTCTTGCAGTCGACCAGCTCCACCGCCTTGCCGCGCAGCAGCCCCGCGAAATGGTACTCGCTGAGGGTGTCGGGCACCGGCGTGACGGCGGCGAGGATCGTTCCCGGATCGGCGCCGATCACCGCGGCGACCGGCAGCGGCTCGGTCTTCTCCAGCCCCCAGCGGCGGTGGTGCTGCGCGCCGCCGCGATGCTTCAGCCAGCGCATGATCAGCTTGTTCTTGCCCAGCTTCTGCATGCGGTAGATGCCGAGGTTGAAATCGTCCTCGCGCTTGCCCGACGGGCCCTTGGTGACCACCAGCGGCCAGGTGATCAGCGGAGCCGGCTCGCCCGGCCAGCAGGTCTGGATCGGCAGGCGGTCGAGGTCGACCTCGTCGCCCGTCAGCACCACCTCCTGAACGGGGGCCTTGCCTGAGAAGGTTCCGCCCGCCGATTTCGGCTTCATCGCCATCACGGTCTTGGCCAAGGGAAGCATCCCCATCGCCTCACGAAAGCCTCCCGGCGGCTCCGGCTGGCGCAGAAAGGCGAGCAACTCGCCAACCTCGCGCAGGTCAGACCCAGTGCGCCGCTCTTTGCCCTCCAGCGTGACCCCGCGGGCGACCCTTTCCACCGTGCCGAACAGGTTCACCAGCACCGGCATCTCCGCCTTGGTCCCGTCCTCCTTCACCACGTTCTCGAACAGGATCGCCGGTCCGCCCGCATGCAGTGTGCGCTTGTGGATTTCGGTGATCTCGCGATCGGTCGAGACCTCGCGCGTGACGCGCACAAGCTGGCCGTCGGCTTCCAGCCGGTCGAGGAAATCGCGCAGAGAGGAATAGGGCATGCTGGCTCCGCAAGGTGTGACCTTCCGACATATACCGCGTTGCGCGGCGAGGGGAACGCGGCTTTGTGCTAGGCTGCGGTGACGCGAATTCAGGATCGGGAGATCAACCATGGCCGCAGTGAAGGGCTTCAAGATCAACGGCGTCGAATTCAGGATCACCGGGCAAAGCCATGGCGACAGCCACCATTACATTCTGCTGGAGGAGTGGACCTGCGAGGAAGGGCCGCTGGTCCTGCACCGGGAAGCCGAGGATCTGTTCCGGTTGGATTCCCGATGGGGCGCTGGAGACGGGATGGAGCGCCTGCTCGGAACGCTGGGCTTCCTGAGCGCGGGCAGGGTGACGGAAGCGCAGCTTGAATCGGTGTTCCGGCGCGTCTTCAGCGGTGTGACGCCCCGCCCGCCCCTGGCCGAGGAGGTCACGAAGGAGTACCGGAAATGCTACTCCTACCGGCTTGAGTTCGTGCGCAAGCACATCGTCGTCGAGCTGGAGAGTTTCGTCTATGGCGGCGGCTGGCCGCCCATCGGCATCCCCATCGTCGGTCACGTAACGATCCCCTACGCCTACGCCTTCGTGATGACCGCCTCTCCGGATTGCTGCCCCAATCGCGAGAAGTTGCAGCGCGAGATCATCAACAGCTGGAACGCGCTAAAGCCTCCGGATGAGGTCGATGTCGGCGAGCGGGAGCCGATGCGGTCGGTGCTGAGGAAGGCCAAGGAGCAGATTGACGCCGGAAAGGCGCCCCCGCTCAGGTCGCCCGGGGTCGAGTTCCCGCTTGGACTGGGATGGGGCGGCATGGACGACCCGCCTCCTCTGGAGGACGGCGCGCCGGAGTTTCGCA
>QKHF01000096.1 GCA_003250135.1 Paracoccaceae bacterium
AATGCACGCTCCTCAGTAGGAAAACCGAAAGGAGGCGGGCCGTTGCGCGCATGGGCTTTCGCAGTTTTCTGGTTGATTGCGTCAGCGGCCGGTTCGATTGCCGCGGACGAGGATCGCGACGCCCTCCGCGCGCGGCTGTTCGAGGGCCTGGCCGCGGCCCGGACCGAGACGGAGGCCAACGAGATCGCCTCCGAAATCTGGGACATGTGGTTCACGCCGCCCGGCTACGAGGTCGCCAACATGGTCGAACTGGCCTCGCATCTTCGCATGATCGGCAACTACAAGGCGTCGCTGGAGGTCTGGGACCGGATCGTCGCCATCGCGCCCGAATGGCCCGAAAGCTGGAACCAGCGGGCGACCATGCATTACCGCATGGGGCATTACGACGAGTCGCTGGCCGACATCGCGGAGGTCCTGAAGCGCGAGCCAAAGCATTTCGGCGCGCTGGCGGGGCGGGCCGAGATCGAGCGGCTGCAGGGCAGGCTGGAGGACGCCGAGAAGACCTCGCGCGAGGCCGCCGCCATCCACCCGTGGATCCTCGGCCGCCCGCTGGTCGATCCGGGGCCGGGCGTCGATCTGTAAGCGGCGGCGCCCTCAGCCCCGCAGGAATTTTTCGCCCTGATAAAACGCCCAGTCGCCCGAAAGCGGCGGCAGCGGCAGCCCCAATCGCACCGCGCGCTGAGTCCAGTAGGCCCGGCCCGGCCCCCAGCCCTTCATGTGCCAGACCTCGTAGCGGCGGAGCGCGCGGAACAGACGCCGCGTATCCCAGCCGACCTTAAGCCAGCGGAGCGCGCGCGCGAGGCCAGTGGTCTCGCCAAGCGCCACCTTCGGATGCAACGAAATCAGAAGGCCGGCGTCGGGGCGATCCAGAAGGTCGGCCAGCGTCTCGCCAAGCGCGTATTCCCCGGCCTCGATATCCATCTTCACGAAAATCGGCCCGTCGCCCGCCAATGCTGCGATCTCGGCTGGGGTGATTGTCTCCACCTCCCAGGTCGTCGCCATCTTGTCATGCGCCAGAGAGGACATGGAGTTGCCGCCCTTGCCCCGGTTGGTGCCGAAGACGGCGACGCCCTTGGTCGGCGCCAGCGCCGTGTCGACAATGGTGGTCTTGGCCTCGATCGCCGGGTTCAGCGACAGGTTTCGCTTGAGCCAGGTCAGCGCCACCGGGTCGGCCTCGATGGTGATGACCCGCTTGGCCTTGTAGCCGGCGAACAGGGTCATTGGCCCGAACCAGCCGCCCGCGTCGATGAAGGTGGTGTCGTCGCGCACGTTGATCGCGAGGGTCTGGATGGTGGAAGGCTCGAAATTCACCTCCGACATGCGCTTCCAGAACAGGCCCTCGCGCCCTGGGTCGACGGTGATCTCGCGTCCGAGGATCGAGAACCTGAACGGTTCGCGCACGCCCGGATCGACGTCGGGAAGTTTCTCCGCGGTCGCGGCGGTCATCGGGTCACTCATAGGAAAGATGCGCGGCGATCTCGCGCCGGTGCGGGGCGTCGCGATGCTCCCACAGATAGACGCCCTGCCACGTCCCCAGCGCCATGCGTTCGGCCATGACGGGGATCGAGAGGGTCGCGCCCGAGAGCACGGTGCGAATATGCGCGGGCATGTCGTCGGGCCCCTCCAGATGGTGGACGTAATGCGCGTCTCGCGGCGCCAGCCGGTCGAAGGCGGCGGCCAGATCCACGCGCACGTCCGGGTCGGCGTTTTCCTGAATCGTCAGCGACGCCGACGTATGCCGACAGAGGAGGCTGAGCAACCCCTCGCGCGCGCCGACCTCTCTGATCCACGCGTCCAGATCGCGCGTGATCATGGTGAAGCCGGGGCCTTGGGTCTGATAGCGGAAAAGCCGGGTCGCCTGTCTCATGGGCGCATGCTATGCGGAGGCGAGGGCAGGTGAAAGCGGAGACGGCGATGGCATTTGACGGTAAATTCGATCCCGACCTCCCGTGGCGCGATGCGCGCAATCTGGGCTTCAACGCCACCACCGGACCGTTCTTTTTCGCGTCGCTGGGCGGCGGGCTGGGCCGGTTCTATCTGGACACCGACGAACGGCACCGCAATTTCGGCGGGGTCTGCCATGGCGGGGTCTACATGACGCTGTTGGACTACGCGATGGGGCTCAGCGCCTCCGAAGCCGCCGAAGGCCGCCGCTGCGCCACGATCAGCATGGAGACCCAGTTTCTGTCGGCCGCGAGGCTGGGCGAGCGGGTCCATGGCGAGTCCCGCGTCGTGCGGCTGACGCGGGACATCTGCTTTCTGGAGGCTGAGGCGTGGAGCGCGGACCGGAAGGTTGCCCGGTCGACCTCCATCTACAAGTATCTGGCGAACCAGACCGGCGCCGCCGCGCCCTAGATCTCGGAGCGCGACGCCAGCTCATTCAGGAAGGCGTCGATATTTCCGCTTTGCGAGATCATCGCGGCGAATTCCTCGCGCTGCGTGATGGCGAGACTCACGCCTTCGATCACGATGTCGTCGATCCGCGTCGCGCCGCTGCGGTCGCTGACCAGCCATTCGATACGGATCGGCTGGGCGCCCTGACGCGCGACCTCGGACTTGACGACGAAGCCGCGCGCACCAAGGTCCTGCGCGCCGTTCACCGTCAGCGTCTCGCCGGAATACTCTTCGAACCGGCGCGCATAGACCGTCGCGATGTAGTCGACGAACACCGT
>QKHF01000095.1 GCA_003250135.1 Paracoccaceae bacterium
GCGGCGCAGGACGCGCCGCCCCCCGCGCTCTCCTTCGAGGCCGCCAGTGCGCGCGAGGATTTCACGCCCGAGGACATCTGGGCGGTCACCGTGCATCCCGGCCTGCGGCCCGGTGGCGTCAATCTCGAGATCACCCTCAGCAGCGACGGCAAGGAGCGGTTCGCCCGCTTCACCGCCGTGCATGTCGGGCGGCCGCTGACCGTCTATCTGGGCGGAGAGTTCGTGATGGAGGCGGTCTTGCAGGCGCCGATAACGGGCGGGCGCATGGCGTTGCCCTTCGCCGACCAGCCTTCGGCGGCGGTGGCGATGGATGCGCTTCTGGGACGATGAGGCCGCCATGACCGCCATCTATGTCGATGCCGACGCCTGTCCGGTGAAAGCCGAGGTCGTGAAGGTGGCCGAGCGCCACGGCGCCCGCGTCTTCATCGTCTCGAACGGCGGCATCCGTCCCAATCCGCACCCGCTTGTCGAAACGGTGATCGTGCCGGAGGGCCCGGACGCGGCCGACATGTGGATCGCCGAGCGCATCGGAACGGGCGATCTGTGCGTGACCGGCGACATTCCGCTGGCGGACAGATGCCTGAAGGCGGGCGCCCGCGCTCTCGACCATCGCGGAGAGTCGTTCACACCGGCCAACATCGGCATGGCGCTGGCGATGCGAGACCTGAAAGCCGATCTGCGCGCCGCCGATCCCTTCGCCAGCGGTGGGGGAGGACGGGGCTTCGGGCCGCGCGACAGGTCACGTTTTCTGGAAGCGCTGGAGCGGGAGTTGCGTCGTCGTTCGTAACACGCGGAGATGATTCAACTTTTTAGTATTTGAATTAAAATACTGGCATACCTCACTGAAATCATGTAGAAATATGGCGTTAATGTGTTGCGTGCGCCTTTGTTGAGTGTGGTGTCATGAGTTTGATGTATCGCGGGGTGTCCACCCCCGAGGAGCGATCGTTCGCCCGTCTAGGCGATGTGCTTTGGGCGTTTGTCCTTATGATCGCCGTGGCGACAATTTTGGTCGCCAGCCGGCCGGCCACCGCCACCGACGGATCGGTGCTGAGTCTGGCGGACGAGAGCGGCCAATTCGCCATTGCGCCCTCTGATGTGATCGCTTTGCGCGTCGCGCCGATACCGCAAGGTCGCGCGCGGATGCATATCCTGCTGTCGGCCGAGGCCGCTAGCGATCTCTCCAGTTTCACGCGTGAAAGACGCGGCGACACAATGGTCCTCTATGCGCGAGGCGAAGTGCTAGGCGAGTTGCGGATCGACTCGTCTCTGGACGGCGGCTATCTGGGCGTCACTTTTCCGAACGCAGTCCGGGCCACCCGCGTCGCTCGTCTGGTTGGTCACCATTTGCTGTAATCTTGCGGTGTATCGCCTGACGCCCTGATGTGGCGCGCGCGCGAGGGACCTGATAAAAGCGGAGCAACGTAACGCCGGTTTTCACACGGAGGTCAATACGTTGCGCCGCATGGTTCGATCATCTCTGGCCTTGTTCTGGGTCGCTTCAGCGCTGCTTTCCGGATGCGCGAATCCGGCGTTCATGGATCCGATCGAGGGCCGGACCTTCATCGTCGAGGAACGGACCCGACAGGATGTCTGGGACGCCGCTATCGCCGTTCTGGAGGCGGAGGGGCGTGTCGAGGCCGAGGATTACCAACTCGGCGAGGTGCGCGGGTACGCCGGCGAACGCCTGGAGTATTCCGCGGTGCTGATTTCGATGAACCAGCTCTACCCAGGAGAAGACGTCTACACCGTTTCGGTCGCGGCTGAGGCTGTGGCGCCCTTGGGCGACGACGAGCAGGTCCGAGAGGCGTTGATCGGAATGATGCGCGAGAAACTGGCGCTGTAAGCGTCGCGCGGCGCCCGGCCAGGCGCCGCACTTCCATCACCAGCGCAGGTTCAGGCCCGCTTTGCGCGCTTTTCGGCGCCGGGTCGTGTTGGTGCGGCTCTCCTCACGCTGTTCCTTCTTCTGGCTGACCGACAGGCGCCAATCTTCAATCACGCGTTTGGGGCTGCGGAATTTGAGGCCGCCATACTCGGCCAGTTCGGCCAGAGAAGCGGCTTCGGCGAAGATCAGGCCGCCGATCAGGGCGGAGACCGCGAAGGCGGCCAGATAGGCCAGTTCGATCGGAATGAAGGAAATGTCGATCACGAAGCGATCGACGCCCCAGACAAGGGCGACGGCCAACCAGGCGATGGTGGCGACGATCAACAGGTAATGGCTAAGGCGCATAGGGGCGTTTCTCACTCATACTCTACTCAACGCGGACGCATTGAGACTCAATTCATCGGATGGCCGAAGTTTGACGGATTCTTGATGAATTTCAGCTGAATGGAATGTGGCGCTCACCCATAAACTCAGCGCCATGATCGCGGCGGCGTCAGTCTGCGGGCGGCTCCGCGCCCGGATCGGTCGCCGTTTTCAGGAAGGCGATCAGGTCGGCGCGGTCTTCGGGCTTCGCGATCTTCTGCATCGGCATCTTGGAGCCGGGAGTGTAGTGCTCAGGCCCGATATCGAACAGCTTGTCCACCGTCTCATCCGTCCAGACGATCGCTGCGCGCGCAAGCGCGTCTGAATAAGCGTAGCCCTCGACCGAGCCTGAGCGCCGCCCGAACAGCCGGTAAAGCGTGGGGCCCGCCCGCCGGCGCCCATCCGGCTTCAGCGTATGG
>QKHF01000168.1 GCA_003250135.1 Paracoccaceae bacterium
GGCGCGGCGGGCGTCGGTGGTCAGCTGGGCGAGGGCGCAGCCCTCCGCGCGCGCCACGTCCAGCGCGGCGCGGATCATTTTTTCGCCAATGCCCTGTCCGCGGAAGGCTGAGCTGACCCGCACCCCCTCGATTTGCGCGCGGGTCATGCCGCGGCGGGAGAGGCCGGGCAGCAGCATCAGTTGCAGGAACCCGGCGATCTCGCCCTCCACCTCGGCGATCAGCATGCGATTGCCGCCCTGCGCCTGCATGTGGCGGAAGGCGGTCAGATAGGTGGTGTCCACGGCGCCGTCCGGGCCGGGAAGCGTCTCGCGCTCCCGCCCCAGCATGTCGTCGGCCAGCATCGCCACGATGGCGGGCAGGTCCGCCTCGGTCGCGTCGCGCAGCTCCATCGGGCGTCCTCCTCATGCGAATTCCCCATGCGCGAACCAGTATGGCGCCCGCGGGGCGCGAAGGGCGCGAAAAATCCAGATCCGCGCGCCGGTCTCCGTCTCCACCCGCCAGTAATCGCGGGGCCCCGACCGCCATTCGGGGTCGTCCAGCCACCACTCGGGGGCGATGCGCTCCGGCCCGAAGGCGATCGCGAGACGGCGCTCCAGCCCGCGCCAACGGAAGCTACGGGGCGGGATGGCGGGATCGGTCACGTCCAGAGGTTCGGGGCGGAAGATGGAGATGGGCCGCGGGCCGGGCGGGGCGGGCCAGCCGTCCGCCGGGTCGGAATAGGCCGCGGCGGCGATCGAGAACGCCTTCTCGGGGATGTGGCTGTCGGCGGGCAGCGGGCGGGTCATCCGCTCGAACCCGATGCGGTTGCCGATCCGGCCCAGAAGCTCGGCGAAGCCCTCGCTCTCGCCGCCCGAGAGGCGCGCGCGGCCCTCGACGCCCGCCTCCAGATGCCCCGCGTGCTGCACGGGGGCGAGCGGCTCCGCCTCCACCGCGATCAGCCGCACGGCGTCGATGCCGAAGCCCGCGTCCAGCTCCTCGATCTTGCGGGTGAAGAGCGGCGCGATGCGCATCGGATCACGCGAGGGGCGGGCGAGGCCGATCTCCACGCTCTGATCGGCGCCGTCGACGCGGCTGACGGTCAGTCGCAGGCGGCGCGCGCCCATGCGCCGGTCCTGAAGCCGCTGGCAGAGCCGCCGCAGTAGCCGGTCGAGCGCGGCGGCGACGTCCTCGGTCCGGCCCACGGGTTCGGGCAGCGACAGCCGGGCCGAAAGCGGCGCCTCGGCGGGCAGGGGCGAGACCGGCTCCGGCTCCGACCCCAGCGCCTGGTCCAGCCGCCGCACCGTCGCGGTCCCGAAGCGCCGGGCCAGCGCCGCGCGGGGCAATAGTGTGAGATCGCCAATGGTGCGCAGGCCAAGGCGGGAGAGGCCGGTCGCAGCTTCCGGGCTGATGCGCAGAGCGGCGACGGGCAGGGCGGAAATCGCGGCGCGAGTCTCCCCCGGCTGGGCGATGCGGGGCGAAGGCGCGCGCCCTCCCTCCGCCCGGGCCGCGACCTGTTTCGCCCAGTTCTTGCGGCGTGGCGCGCGCACCCGCGTGGCGTGGGCGTCCTGCGCGATGTCGTCCCCGTCCCGCGCGGGCGTGGCCGCCTGTCCGCCGAACCGGGCCAGCGCCCAGGCCGCGCCCCGCGTGTCGGCCAGCGCCGCGCGCGCGGTCAGCCCCATATCGGAAAGCTGCGCCTCCATCTCGGCCAGTATCGCCGCCTCGCCGCCGAAGAGATGCGCGCAGCCGGTCACGTCCAGCGCCAGCGCGCCGGTCCCCGGTTCGGCCTGATCCGGCGCCACCCAGGGGCTGAAGCGCGTGGCCCAGCGGGCGAGGGCGGCGAGGAAGTCGGCCTCGCGCTGCGGCTCGGCCGGGCGGGTAAGGAGGCCCGGGAGCACCGCCCGCGCGTCGGTCAGTCCCATGCCGCGCATCAGCCCCGCCGCTTCGGCCGCCCGGTTCAGCGAGATCAGCGCAAGCGCGCCCTTATCCTCCGCCACGACAGCGAAGGGGGCGTCGATCCCGCCCAGCCGGCGCGCCATGCGTTCGGCCGCCAGCCGCGGAAGCCAGAGAGAGACGATGCGCCGGGGCATGGCCTCACCTTGTTAATGTTCCTGTAATGTTCTCATTTTAGCGCCACCAGAACAGGAGTCGAGTCCTGCTGCGAACGCATTCGGGAACAGGAGCTTAGGTGATGACGTCCGGTTCCGTGCGCCCGGTGCGGGCCTCGATCTCGGAGATCTCGCGAGCCGCCGCGATCACGCCCGCCAGCGCCTCCTGAGCCGGCAGGTCGTGGCGGGCCGGGTCCGCCTCGTACCGCTCCAGATAGATGCGGATCGTGGCGCCCACCGTGCCGGTGCCGGAGAGGCGGAACACCGCCCGCGCGCCGTCCTCGAAGAACACGCGGAAGCCCTGATGCTCTGAGCGCGAGCCGTCCACCGGGTCGTCATAATGGAAATCGTCGGCGCGGCTGACCGTCAGTCCGGCGAAGGGCTTGCCAAGCAGGGCGGCGGCGCTGGCCTGAAGATGCGACATCAGCCCCTTGGCCGCCTCGGCGTCCACCGCCTCGTAATCGTGGCGGGTGTAATAGTCGCGGCCGTACGCGGCCCAGTGCGCCTCCATGATCCTGGCCACCGACTGGCGCTTCACCGCCAGAATGTTGAGCCAGAGCAGCACCGCCCAGAGCCCGTCC
>QKHF01000121.1 GCA_003250135.1 Paracoccaceae bacterium
CGTGGCCGTCCTCCGAACTTTCCACGTCCTCCGCGCCGGCCTCGATGGCCGCCATCATCACCGTGTCGGCGTCGCCCGCATCCGCCGTGTAGACCACCTGCCCTTTGCGGTCGAACATGAAGCCGACCGAGCCGGTCTCGCCGAGGTTGCCGCCGTTTTTGGAGAAGATCGACCGGACGTTCGAGGCGGTGCGGTTACGGTTGTCGCTGAGCGCCTCGACGATGATCGCGACGCCGTTGGGGCCGTAGCCTTCGTAGCGGATCTCCTCGTAGTTCTCCGCATCGCCGCCCAGCGACTTCTTGATCGCGCGCTCGATCACGTCCTTCGGGACCGAGGACGACTTCGCTTCCTTCACCGCCAGACGCAGGCGCGGGTTCTTGTCCGGGTCCGGGTCGCCCATCTTGGCCGCGACGGTGATTTCCTTCGCGAGCTTGGAGAACAACTTGGACCGGGCGGCGTCCTGCCGTCCCTTGCGGTGCTGGATGTTCGCCCATTTTGAATGGCCGGCCATAGGGGACCTCGTCTTGTCAGCAGCTGAGATTTCGGCGGCGTTATAGGCGAGCGCGGCGGGCGGGATCAAGCCGTCCCGGCGCGCCTAGAAGGGCCAGAACTCCGGGATCACCAGACAGACGATCACCGCCAGGGACATATTCAGAGGAAGACCCACCTTCACATAGTCCAGAAAGCGGTATCCGCCCGGCGCGTAGACGATCGTGTTGGTCTGATAGCCGATGGGCGTCGCAAAGGCGGCCGAAGCCCCGAACATCACGGCAACGACGAAGGGACGCGCATCCACCCCCAGAGTTTCCGCCACCCCGATCGCGATCGGGGTCATGACCACGGCGACGGCGTTGTTCGTCACCATCTCGGTCAGCATCACCGTCAGGACGTAGACCGCGAACAATGCGCCCACCAGCGGCATCTGGGTCAGATGGGGCGAAATCGCGTCGACGATCAGTTGCACCGCGCCGGTATGCTCCAGCGCCGCGCCCACGGCGAGCATGGAGAAGATCAGCGCCAGCAGGCGCCCTTCGACCGCGTCGAACGCCTCGTCGGCGTCAATGCACCCGGTGAAGAACACCACCGCGACGGCGATCACCGCCAGCGCCTCGATCGGCGCGGCGTCGAGAGCCGCGAACATCACCACGCCGACGAGCGCGGCGATGGCGATGGGCGCCTTGCGGCGGCGCCACGGCTTTTCCTCGGGCTCGGTCAACTCGACGAGGTCGACATCCATCGCCAGACGGTGAATGTCCTCGGGGGCGCCTTCCAGCAGCAGCGTGTCGCCGACCTCGATGCGCACATCGTCGAGCCGCGATCCCATCTGGCGGTGCCGCCGATGCACGGCCAGCGGATAGACGCCATAGCGCCGGCGCAGGCGAAGCTGCCCCAAGGTCCGGCCCACCAGACGGCAGTCCGGACCGATCAGAGCCTCCACCGTGGTCGAGGTGCGCGACGAAACGGGATCAACCGCCCCCGCCACCGCCAGCGCGCCGGTCTGGCGCAGGGTAAGAAGCTCATCCACGCTGGTGCGCAGAACCACGCGGTCGCCGTCCTGCAGAACGACATCGGCCAACCCCCGGCGGAGCGACTCCTCCGCCCGGATCACGTCGATGACCCGCGCGCCGTCATGCTTGAACAACTCGACATCCAGCACCTTGCGGCCGGAGATCGAGGAATCTTCGGGCAGAACCACCTCGGTAAAGAATTTCTGCCGCCGCCTCTCACCCAGAAGATCGGCCATCGCCTGCCGGTCGGGCAGAAGGTGGCGTCCGATCACGGCGAGGTAGACCACGCCCCATAACGCGACGATGACGCCGAGCTTGGAGATCTCGAACAGCGAAAACGGCGCTATGCCATGGGCGCGCGCGACGCCGTCGACCAGAAGGTTGGTCGAAGTCCCGATCAGCGTGCACGTGCCGCCCATGATGGCTGCGTAAGATAGCGGTATCAGAAACTTGGACGCCGGCGCCTTCATCGCCTTGGCCATCTGCAGGACGACCGGAATCATCACCACAACGACCGGGGTGTTGTTCATGAAGGCCGACGCGAACAGCACGACGGCCGCTGTGGCGGTCACCACCACGAACGGATTTTGCTCCGCCCGCGCCGAGATCGCCCGCGTGAACGCGACCAGCGCCCCGGTCCGCACCAGCGCGCCTGACAGGATGAACATGCAGCCGATCGTGATCGGGGCCGGGTTCGAGAACACCGCCAGCATCTCGTGCACCGGCAGCGCCTTGGCCAACAGCAGCACGGACACGCCGCCGATGGCGACGACGACCGGCGGGTAGCGCTCGGACATGAACAGGGCCAGCATGCCAGCCACCACGGCGAGCGTGAAAAAGGCCGGCCCGTCCGGACCAAAAGCGTCGATCACGTAGCGACCCCTCTATCCTCGTGAGACGAAAGGGTAGCAGGCGCGCGCAGACGGCGGAAGTCGCTGCGTTTTCGCAGCATCGTCGCATAAGCGGCCACGGCGGCGGAACGCGGGCGCATCACGCTTCGGGCAACACGCCGCCGCGGCGGAAGGGCCTGACGAGGACCGCCCTTCCCGTGCGATCGTCCGTCTCGACGAACACGCCGCAGAGGGTGGCCGGGCCCAGCGCCGGTTCAAACCGTCCGCCCGGCAGGCCGGTGATGAAGCGGCGCAGCGGCTCCGACTTCTCCATCCCGATCACCGAGTCGTAATCTCCGCACATGCCGGCGTCGCTCTGGAACGCCGTGCCTTTCGGCAGGATGCGCGCATCGGCCGTCGGGATATGGGTGTGGCAGCCGACGACGAGGCTGGCGCGTCCATCCAGCCAAAAGCCGATCCCGGCTTTCTCCGATGTCGCCTCCGCATGGATCTCCACGATCGCCGCATCCACGCCACCTCCCAGGGGCGCGGTCTTCAGCGCCGAGTCGAGGGCCGAGAACGGGTCGTCGAAGGGCTGGCGCATGAAGATGCGCCCCAGCGCGCAAGCGACCAGCACGCGGCGGCCTCGCGTCGCCGGAAACACGCCGACGCCCCGCCCCGGCGCCGGATTGGCGATGTTGAGCGGGCGGAGGATGCGCTTGTCCTTGTCGACATGGGTCAGCATCTCCTTCTGGTCGAAGGCGTGATCACCGAGGGTGATGACGTCGGCCCCGGCGGCGAACAACTCGTCGGCGATGGCGGCGGTCAGGCCGAATCCCGCCGCGGCGTTCTCCGCATTCACGGCCACGAAATCGAGCTTCATCTCATCGCGCAGACCGGGCAGCGCCTCGATCACCGCGGTGCGGCCGGCGCGGCCGACAATATCGCCAAGGAACAGGAGTTTCATGAGGGCTGCTTAGCCTTCCGCGCCGTCCGAGGGCAAGGCGAAGGTCATCACCCCCTCCTCCGTCGCCACGGCGTCCAGCCGGTGGTCGCCTTCATGGATGGGCAGGTCCGGCCCCTGCTGCGCGGCATAGGCGAAGCCGATGGCGCGGGTCGGAGCGGTCTCCCGCAGCATGTCCAGCGTGCGGTCGTAGAACCCGCCGCCATAGCCCAGCCGATGACCGACGCTGTCGAACGCCACCAGCGGCACAATGACCACGCTGGGCGTCAGCCAGGCGCCCGAGGCCGGAATCTCGGCTCCGAACGGACCTGTCTCCATCGCGCAGCCGGGGGTCCATTCACGAAACTTCAGGGGCAGCCCGCGCCCCTCGATCACCGGGACGCAGAGACGGGCGCCCGCCGAAAGCAGCGCCTCCATCGCCGGCGTCGGGTCGATCTCGCTACGGATCGGGCGGTAGCCCGAGACCACTGTTCCGGGCGCCAGCGGCCCGAGATGCGCCAGCAGATTGGCCGTCGCCCTGGGCGTCGCGTCCGCCCGAGCCTCATGCGCGGCCTTGCGGCGGGCGAACGCCTCAGCCCTAAGCGGGATTTTCTGATCGGGGATTGAGGTCATGCCGCACCGCTATCGATCCTAGGCGGCGCAGGCAAGAGGGGGGATAAGCGGCGGACCCGTCGCGACCGTGGCGGAGATTGATCCTCGCGAGCCTGGACAACCAGGTGGGCGCCAGGTGCGATAGGCCAGGACCAGTCGCAGAGCCAGCTCCCGCGAGACAATATAAGGCCACCAGGATTCAGTCCGATCACGGGAAGGACAGAACCCGCCAGCGCTGGGATATAGGATTTCGCGAGCGGCTTGGGAAGAGCGGCGCGTATTACGCCCCGCTCTCGGCCGCCGCGGCCAAACGCTCCATGCGGTCGGCGGCCTGGTTCAGAAGCTCGGCGGTCATCGCCTGCAGGTCGCCGTCGAAGAGGCCCGGCTGCCCGCCCTTGGTCGCCGGCGCCGGCGTAGGGGACTTCTCGGCCGCCGCGGCGCGGGCCTTCAGGTCCACCGCCTCCTTCTTCAGCTTCGCCATGGTCGCGTCGGTCTCGGACAATTCGTCCGCCACCATCAACGCGGTCATCAGCAGAAGCTGCGCCTCGGAGATCCCGCTCCGCTGCGGATCGAAGGATTGCGCGTATTTGTCGAGCTTTGCGGCCAGCTGGGCCAGATGCCCCTCCTGCCCGTCCTCGCACGCGACCGGATAGCGGCGGCCGCAAATCTCCACGCTGATCTCAGCCATGACCGATCCTCATTCGCCCAATGCGCCGCGCAATTCGGCGATCGCGTGATCCAGCGCGTCCGCCGCCTCTTCGCGCAGCTTGGCGTCCTCCTTGCGGGCGGCCCGCAAATCCGCGAGTTCATCGCGCAGTTTGGCGCTCTCCGCGCCGACCTTGGCGGCGGCGTCTTTCGAGTCGCCCGTCGCTTCAATCGCGGTGGAAAGGCGCTGCATCGCCGCGTTAAACCGGTCAATCGCCGTCTCGAGTTCGCTCATCGGCGCGCTCCGTTCCCCCCTTGGGCCCTGCCGCGGCGGTCTCGCCGCGAATCAAGCCCTTCATTCCGATCTCAGAAGAATAACGCAATTGCGGGTCAAAGCGCCAACGGCGTGCGAAGATCGCCTTCCATGGCCCTCAATTCGGGGCGCTTTCACAATTGGCGACGGCGGAAGGCCATTGGGGTGTTGACCCGCGCGCGCCCGCGGAACACTTTGCGCGCGCCTTTATTCGCCGCCGTCGGGGCGCGGCCCCGCCCGCAGATTCGCCAGCCGCTATTGGAAAGCGACCGCCGCCGTGACCATCCAGACCGAAATTCAGGCCCTTCGAGAGGCCAATCCCGACCACTGGCGCAAGGCCGCCGCGTTGCGCGTTCTCGCCATGGACGCCGTTCAAGCCGCCAATTCCGGCCACCCCGGCATGCCGATGGGCATGGCGGACGTCGCCACGGTGCTGTTCGAGAAGCACCTCAAGTTCGACTCGTCCGCGCCTGACTGGCCGGACCGCGACCGCTTCGTGCTGTCGGCGGGCCACGGCTCGATGCTGCTCTACGGGCTGCTGCACCTGACCGGCTACGCCGACATGACGCTGGAGGAGGTGAAAAACTTCCGCCAACTCGGCTCGAAGACCGCGGGCCACCCGGAATTCGGCCACGCAAAGGGGATCGAGACCACCACCGGCCCGCTGGGTCAGGGCCTCGCCACCGCCGTGGGCATGGCCATCGCCGAGACCAACATGGCGTCCCGCTTCGGCGCCAAGCTGGTCGATCATCACACTTACGTGCTGGCGGGCGACGGCTGCCTGATGGAGGGCGTCAGCCAGGAGGCGATCACGCTCGCGGGCCATCTGAAACTCGGCAAACTGATCGTGCTTTGGGATGACAACGGCATCTCCATCGACGGCAAGCTCTCCATGTCGGACTCCACCGACCAGCTGGCCCGGTTCGAGGCCTCTGGCTGGGACGTGCGCGCGATCGACGGGCATGATCCGGCGGCGATCGACGCGGCCATCGCGGCGGCGAAGAAGACCAAGACCCCGTCGCTGATCGCCTGCAAGACGCATATCGGCCTCGGCTCGCCCAAAAAGCAGGACAGCTCCGGCGCCCACGGCTCGCCCCTGGGCGCGGATGAGATCGCGGTCGTCCGCGAGATCTATGACTGGCCTTATCCGGCGTTCGAGGTTCCCGCCGACATCGCCGCCTCGTGGCGCGAGACCGGCGCGCGCGGCAAGGCTGACCGCGACGCGTGGGAGGGTCGGCTGGCCGGCTCTCCGCAGCGCAAGCAGGATGAATTCGCGCGTGTCGTCGCAGGCGAGGCGCCGAAGCGACTGGCGAGCGCCGTCAAGAAGCTGAAGAAACAGATCTCCGAGACGCAGCCGAGCGTCGCGACCCGCAAGGCTTCGGAGAACGCGCTGGCCGCGATCAACCCGGTCATGCCGGAGACCATCGGCGGCTCGGCCGATCTGACCGGCTCGAACAACACCAAGACCGCCGATCTCGGCGTCTACTCGGCGACCGACCGCAAGGGCCGCTACGTCTATTACGGCATCCGCGAGCACGGCATGGCGGCGGCGATGAACGGCATGGCGCTGCATGGCGGCGTCGCGCCCTATGGCGGCACCTTCCTGGTGTTCGCCGATTACGCGCGCCCGGCCATGCGCCTCAGCGCGCTGATGGGCCAGCGCGTGGTCTATGTGATGACGCACGACTCCATCGGCCTCGGCGAGGACGGCCCCACCCACCAGCCCGTCGAGCATCTGGCCAGCCTGCGCGCCATGCCCAACATGCAGGTGATGCGCCCGGCCGACGCGGTGGAGACCGCCGAGTGCTGGGAGATCGCGCTGTCGGCGAAAAGCGCGCCCAGCACGCTGGCGCTGACTCGGCAGAACCTCCCCACCCTTCGCACCGAGCACAAGTCGGCGAACCTCTCCGCCAAGGGCGCCTATGTGCTGGCCGAGGCTGAGGGCAAGCGGCAGGTGGTGCTGCTCGCCACCGGCTCCGAGGTCTCCATCGCCATGGACGCCCGCGCGGCGCTTCAGGCGGAGGGGATCGGAACCCGCGTCGTCTCCATGCCGTGCTGGGAGCTGTTCGAAGCCCAGGACGAGAAATACCGCAAGCGGGTGCTTGGCGGCTCAGCGGTGCGGATCGGCGTCGAAGCCGCGGTGCGCCAGGGCTGGGATCGCTGGCTGATGGGCGATGGCGGCTCGGCGAAGAAAGCGGGCTTCGTCGGCATGCAGGGCTTCGGCGCATCGGCCCCCGCGGAGCAGCTTTACGAGCATTTCGGCATCACGGCCGAGGCCGTTGCGACGCTGGCGAAACAGCTTCTCTGACGCGCGCGGAGCCGGACGCTCTCAGGCCGGCTCCAGCCCCAACACATTTCTCAAGTCGCGCTCGCGGGTCATCAGGTCCGCGAGCGTGTATTTATCGAACACTGCGTGAAACGCCTCCAACGCCTCGCGGAAGATGCGGCGCGCCTTGCAGGCCGGAGTGATGACGCAGAGGCCGGACGCGTTGAAGCACTCCACCAATGCGCCGTTGTCTTCGGTGGCGCGCATGACGTCGCCGAGGTTGATCTCTTCTGGCGGGCGCGCCAGCCGCAAGCCCCCGGCCCGCCCTCGCGAGGTGACCAGAAACCCGGCGGAGGACAGGCTCCATACGACCTTGGTCAGGTGGCTTTTCGAGACGCGATAACGCTCCGCGACATCCTCGATCCGGCAGGGCTTTTCGCCCTGCAACGCGGCGAAGATCAGAACGCGGAGCGCATAGTCGCTATGGGTGGTCACGCGCATGGCGTCACCGGATCAGCTCGATCGCGCCCCAGATCCAGAGCGGCGCAGGCGCGCCGAGCCAGATTGCGGCGACGAGGACGATTTTTGTAAGGCGTTCGTGGATCATGACTGGTCTCATTCTGGATGGCGCGGGCGGCGCGCCGGGTTAGATATTCAGAACCAGATATCCGGCGCTGAGCGCGAAGAACGCGCCATAGCCGATGACGAACGCGGCCTGCACGGCTCGCAGGACTGTGCGCGAGACCGGGTCCTTGGTCTGGATCTCAAAGATCCCCTGCTCCTTTCGGACCTCGCCCGCCTGCGCGGCGATCCAGGTGGCCATGAAGGCGACGGCGGCGATCAGGGCGATAATGACGACGATTTGCATTGCGACCTCCTATGTCTCGCAAACTTGTCTCAGGCGATGCGGGCGAAGACGGGCGGCTGGCCGTCCCGCGTCTCCAGGCAGGCGGCGGCGAGGCTCTGTGCGATCCGCTCCGCCTTGTCGATCATGTCGGCGGCGGTGGCGGGATCGGCGATTTCCCGCGCAGTCTCGCGCCAGAGCGCCAGCCAATCCTCGAACAACGCGGCGTCCAGGCCCGGAAGCTTCTGATGCGCGGGAACCGGACGCCCCTTGTACCGACCGGACGTATTCAGAACCGAGTGCCAGAAATCCACCATCCGGGGCAGATGCGCGTTCCAGTCCCGCACATGCCCGGCGAAGACCGGACCGAGGCGCGGATGGTTGAGGGCCCGCACGTAAAACGTCTCGACCACGTCGAGGATCATTTCTTCAGGAACCATCTGAGCCTCCTTCGTTGCGCGCCCGACCCTGTTTTTTAATTCATATAATATGAATAATTTATTGAGCCCGCGGATTCAAGCCCATGCGCAAAAAATTTTGCTGCACCGCGGAAGGAAAGCAGCGACCAATTGGCGCTGCGATCATCTCAACGGCGCCCGCCGTCATCCAAACGTCTGAGACCATGCAATTTTTCGATTTGCTGCGGCGCCATCGCGCCGCGGAAGGCGCGAACTTGCTCCACCCTCCCCAATCGCGTAGCGAACGCAAAGCTACCCATTGGAGTGGGGCGGCTCATCAATCTGACGAACGCGAAGCGTCGAAGCGACGCTGCAACGGAGATGACGACATGACTGTGCGCGTGGCGATTAGCGGTTTCGGGCGGATCGGGCGCCTTGTGCTCCGGGCGATCGCGGATTCGGGACGAACCGACATCGAGATGGTCGCGATCAACAATCGCGCGCCGATCGAAACCGCCACGCACCTGTTCCGCTATGACTCCACCCATGGACGCTACGGGAAGCCGGTGACGGTTGGCGAGGACTCCTTCGACATCGGCTTTGGCCCGATCGCCTACACCCGCTTCACCGACCCCACGCAGTGCCGCTGGGCCGAGATGGATATCGACATCGTGCTGGAGTGCACCGGCAAATTCACCGACCGCGAGGACGCGGCGGTGCATCTGGCGGCGGGGGCCAAGCGCGTTCTGGTCTCGGCCCCGTCCAAGGGCGCGGACGCCACCATCGTCTACGGCGTCAGCAACGCCGCCCTGACGCCCGATGCGACGGTGATCTCCTCCGCCTCATGCACCACAAACTGCCTGGCCCCGGTCGCCAAGGTCCTGCATGAGAATATCGGCATCCAGCAGGGCTTCATGACCACGATCCACGCCTATACCGGCGATCAGAACACGCTGGACGCGACGCACAAGGATCTCTACCGCGCCCGCACCGCGGCGGCCTCTCTGGTGCCGACCAAGACGGGCGCCGCGAAGGCGGTCGGGCTGGTGCTGCCCGAGCTTGACGGCCGGCTGGACGGCGTCGCGATGCGCGTGCCGACCCCGAATGTCTCGGCGGTCGACCTGAAGTTCACCGCGGCGCGCGAAACCTCGGCCGAGGAGATCAACGCCCTGATGCGCGCGGCCGCGGACGGCCCGATGAAGGGCATTCTCGGCTACACCGACGAAAAACTCGTCTCCATCGACTTCAACCACGATCCCCATTCGGCCGTGTTCCACACCGAGCAGACCCGCGTGATGGGCGGACAGTTCTGCCGCGTGCTGGCGTGGTACGACAATGAGTGGGGCTTCTCCAACCGCATGGTCGACCTCGCCGCCGCCATTGGCGAGGTGATGACGGACGCCTGACGCGCGAGCCAGGGCGAGAACAATCAGGCTCCGCCGGGACGCCGGCGGGCAAGACGGGAGCGAACGCATGGGGCGGGTCCGGCGCCAATGGTCGGTGAAGGCGGCGACGCTTGCTCTGGTCGTGGCGACCTGCCTGGCCTCTACGCTTCCTGCTCAAGCGCAGTTCAACCCCTGCGTCCGTCCGCAGCGCCCGCTCCTGCCGATTCAGGGCAGCGTTATGAGCAAGGCCGAGCGGAACAGCATTCTTCTGCAATACTCGCGCTATTTCGACGACCTGTCCCGCTATATGCGCTGC
>QKHF01000187.1 GCA_003250135.1 Paracoccaceae bacterium
CAGCCTCTCGACGGGGCGCTGGCGCGACCCGGATGTGCTTGCGCTGATGGACCGGATGGAGGTCGAGCCGATCGCGGACGCGGGCGGCTTCGCCATCGGTCGGCAGGAGATCGAGCTTTCCTTCGCGGACGGCGCGCCTGTCACCCTCGACTGCGTCTATCCGGGCGAGCGGAGCTGGGTGGAGATCGCCCATGAGAAGCTCCGAACCTTCGCTGGAGAAGCCGTCGCCGAGGCGGTCCTCGCGGTCGTTGGAAGGATCGAGGAAGAACGCGACATCCGCCCGCCGATCGCGGCGATGCGTGGGCCTCGCGGCTGAAAGACCGTCCGCTGCGCCCAGCGCATACAGGCGCCGCTTTCCAGTTCCTGCGGCTCCAAAGTCTTCCATCCGGCGCCGGCGCGACCCAAACTCAGCAGGACCGCCACCGAACGCTCTCCACTGATTCTCCCGAGCCTGCATCCAAAAGTGAAGGACACGCGACTTGGCTCAGACATCCGCTCATCCCGACGACCCCCACTATATCACGCGCAGCGGCTGGCTTCGGGCCGCGGTTCTGGGCGCCAATGACGGCATTGTTTCCGTCTCTTCCCTGATCGTGGGCGTGGCGGCGGCCGATCCGGCGCCCGACACGGTCATCATCGCCGGAATCGCCGGGCTATCGGCGGGGGCGATGTCGATGGCGGCGGGCGAATACGTTTCGGTCTCGTCGCAATCCGATACCGAAAGGGCGGACATCGCCAGGGAACACGCCGCCTTGAAGGAAAGCCCCGAGGAAGAACTCGTGGAACTGGCCGAGATCTATCGCGAACGGGGGCTCAGCGAAGAAACGGCGCTGCAGGTGGCGCGCGAGCTTTCGACGCATGACGCGCTGGGCGCCCATGTCCGGGACGAGCTGGGCCTTTCCGAGGCGCTCGCCGCCAACCCGCTGCAGGCGGCATTCGCATCCGGCGTCACGTTCAGCGTCGCCGCGGCGGTTCCGCTGCTTGCCGCGTGGTTCGCGCCGGCGGGCGAGATTATTCCCGTGGTGCTTGTCGTCACCATCGCAGCCTTGGCCACGCTCGGCGCCCTGGGCGCCAAGGCGGGCGCCGCGCCGGTTCTGCGCGCAACCGTCCGCGTGGTGCTCTGGGGCGTGTTCGCGATGGCGGTCACCGCCGGTGTCGGCTGGTTGTTCGGCGTCAGCGTCTGATAGGGGCCGCCGCGCTCATGGCGCCGACGGAACTTCGCGGGGCTTGCCTGGCGTCGCCTTCACTCTCAAACGCGCGTTATGACTCCAGCAGACGCCTTGCGATGACCTGGGCCTGAATTTCCGCGGCGCCCTCGAAGATGTTGAGGATGCGGGCGTCGCAGAGCACGCGGCTAATCGGATACTCCATTGCGAAGCCGTTGCCGCCATGGATTTGCAGCCCGTTGTCGGCCGCCGCCCAGGCGACGCGGGCGCCCAGCAGCTTGGCCATGCCCGCTTCCAGATCGCAGCGCCGCTCCTCGTCCTTCTCGCGCGCGGCGTGATAGGCGAGCTGGCGGGCGATCATGATCTCCACCGCCATCATCGCGAGCTTGGAGGCGATGCGCGGGAACTCGATCAGCGACTTGCCGAACTGCTTGCGCTCCTCGGCGTAGCGCATGGCGATCTCCAGCGCCGCCTGGGCGACGCCGATGGCGCGCGCGGCGGTCTGGATGCGGGCGGACTCGAAGGTCTTCATCAGCTGCTTGAAGCCCTGCCCCTCCTCGCCGCCGAGGAGGTTCGCGGCCTTCACCTTGAAGCCGTCGAAGCCGAGCTCGTATTCCTTCATGCCGCGATAGCCCAGAACCTCGATCTCGCCGCCGGTCATGCCTTGGGCCGGGAACGGGTTGGCGTCGTCGCCGCGCGGCTTTTCCGCCAGGAACATCGAGAGGCCGCGATAGTCGGACGTGTTCGGATCGGTGCGCGCCAGAAGGGTCATCACGTCGGCGCGGGCGGCGTGGGTGATCCAGGTCTTGTTGCCGGTGACGACATACTCGTCGCCCTGCTTCACCGCGCGGGTCCGCAGGGAGCCGAGGTCCGAGCCGGTGTTGGGCTCGGTGAAGACCGCGGTCGGCAGGATCTCGCCCGAGGCGATCTTCGGCAGCCACTCGGCCTTTTGCTCTTCGGTGCCGCCGGCGAGGATCAGCTCGGCGGCGATCTCTGACCGGGTGCCGAGCGAGCCGACGCCGATATAGCCGCGGGAAAGCTCCTCCGAGACGACGCACATCGCGGTCTTGCCCATGCCGAAGCCGCCATGTTCCTCGGGGATGGTCAGGCCGAAGACGCCAAGCTCGGCCATCTCCTCGATCAGCTCGATCGGGATCAGCTCATCCTTCAGGTGCCATTCATGGGCGAAGGGAACGACCCGGTCCTCGGCGAAGCGACGAAACTGGTCGCGGATCATCTCGAATTCGTCGTCGAGGCCGCAGGCGCCGAAGGTGGACGAGCCGGCGCGCTCACGCATTAGGGCGACAAGGCGAATCTTCGCGGCGTCGCTCGGCCCTTCCGCGGCGAGTTGCGCGACGGCGGGGTTGGCCACATAGGCCGCGATGTCGGCGGCGGAGACGCTCATGTCGGCAGGACGGGCCATCTCGCCCTGGCTCATCGGCACGCCGCCCGACAGTTGCGCGAGATACTCGCCGGCGCCGAT
>QKHF01000039.1 GCA_003250135.1 Paracoccaceae bacterium
GGCACCGGATCATGTCGGAGCTCGATCCGAAGGACGAGCGGAGCCTTCTGCTGCGCACCCACTGCCAGACCTCCGGCGTCTCGCTGCAGGAGCAGGACCCCTATAACAACGTGGTGCGCACGGCCTATGAAGCCATGTCGGCGGCGCTCGGCGGCACCCAGTCGCTGCACACCAACGCGCTGGACGAGGCGATCGCGCTGCCGACCGAGTTCTCGGCCCGGATCGCGCGCAACACTCAGCTGATCCTGCAGAACGAGACCGGGATCACCCATGTGGTCGATCCGCTTGCGGGTTCCTACTACGTCGAGGCGCTGACCGACCAGCTGGCCAAGGAGGCCTGGAAGCTGATCGAGGAGGTCGACGGGATGGGCGGCATGACCGAGGCGGTCGCCACTGGCATGCCGAAGCTCCGGATCGAGGAATCGGCCGCCCGGCGGCAGGCCGCCATCGATCGCGGCGAGGAAGTGATCGTCGGCGTCAACAAGTTCCGGCTGGCGAAGGAGGATCACCTGGAGATCCTCGACGTCGACAACGTCGCGGTGCGCGAGGCGCAGATCGCACGACTGAAGCGCATTCGCGAGACCCGCGATCAGGCCGCCTGCGACGCGGCGCTGGCCAAGCTTGAGGAGGTCGCGCGCACCGGCGAAGGCAACCTCTTGGCCGCGGCCGTCGACTGCGCCGCCGCGCGCGCAACCGTCGGAGAGATTTCGGACGCCATGGAGAAAGTGTTCGGACGCCATCGCGCTGAGGTGAAGACGCTCGCAGGCGTCTATGGCGCGGCCTATGAGGGCGACGAGGGATTCGCCGCAATCCAGAAGGAGGTCGAGGCCTTCGCCAAGGAGGAGGGGCGCCGCCCCCGCATGCTGGTGGTCAAGATGGGCCAGGACGGCCATGACCGCGGCGCCAAGGTGATCGCCACCGCCTTCGCCGATATCGGCTTCGACGTCGATGTGGGCCCGCTGTTCCAGACGCCCGAGGAAGCCGCCCGCGACGCGGTCGACAATGACGTGCATATCGTCGGCGTCTCCAGCCAGGCGGCTGGCCACAAGACGCTGGCGCCGCAACTGGTCGAGGCGCTGAAGAAAGAGGGCGCCGAGGAGATCATCGTTATCTGCGGCGGCGTGATCCCGCAGCAGGACTACGAGTTCCTCTACTCTAAGGGCGTGAAGGCGATCTTCGGCCCCGGCACCAACATTCCCGAAGCGGCGCGCGAGATCCTGAAGCTGATCCGCTCGCCTCAGGACGCCAAGGCGGCGGAGTAAGCAGCCGCGGCCGGTGAAACACGCGCAGGCGAACAGCGACAAAGGAGGAGACGCGGCGAAGACAAGTTGAACATGGGGCGCGTCCGCGCCCGGATCAGGCGACAGATTTCAAGCGAGTTCCAAACTTTCGCAATCCTTCGCGACGTTTTGGAAGCTTATTGACAGCTTGGAACCTGATATTGGTTGCAAAACCCGCGCGAAATGCGCGGAGCGGGAGGAGAAGATGAGGATCGTAGCGATCTCGGCCGGACGGCATTCGGCGGACATCCCTGCGCATAGCGTTTCCCGGCGTGCGGTTCGCACCGCCGGCGGCGGCCTCGTCATGCCTTTCAGCGCAACTGATCGATGCGCGGAGACCCCGCGCGACCGCCATGCTCCGGCCCGGCCCGCTTGCGGCGCCGGCGCCCGTTCCCAGTTCACCTAGAAGCCGAGAGATCTCCCATGACCGACGACGCCGCAGACAGCTTCCGCCGCACCGCCCTCAAGTACCATGAGGAGCCGATCCCGGGGAAACTCGAGATTCGCGCGACCAAACCCATGGCGTCCCAGCGCGACCTCGCGCTAGCGTACAGCCCCGGCGTGGCCGAGGCGTGCCTTGAGATCAAGGCCGACCCTTCTGCGGCGGCGAAGTACACCGCGCGCGGCAATCTGGTGGCGGTCGTCTCGAATGGCTCGGCCGCGCTGGGCCTGGGCGATATCGGCGGGCTGGCCTCGAAGCCGATCATGGAAGGCAAGGCGGTCCTCTTCAAGAAGTTCGCCGGCGTCGACTGTTTCGATATCGAGGTGAACGCCAAGACGGCTCAGGAGATCGCCGACGTGGTGATCGCACTGGAGCCGACCTTCGGCGCGATCAACCTGGAAGACATCAAGTCGCCGGAATGCTTCGAGGTCGAGCGCATCTGCCAGGAGCGGATGAACATCCCGGTGTTCCATGACGACCAGCATGGCACCGCCATCGTCGTCGGCGCCGGCGCCACCAGCGCCATGAAGGTCACCGGCAAGAACTTCGAGGACATCAAGGTGGTCTCCACCGGCGGCGGCGCGGCGGGCATCGCCTGCCTCAACCAGTTGCTGCTGCTGGGCGTGAAGCGCGAGAACGTCTATCTCTGCGATCTGCAGGGGCTGGTCTATGAGGGCCGGACCGAGGACATGACCCCCCAGAAGGCCGAGTACGCCCAGCCGGGCGGGCCGCGCAGCCTGGACGACGTGATTGAGGGCGCGGACCTGTTCCTCGGCCTCTCCGGCCCCGGCGTCCTGAAGCCGGAGATGGTGAAGAAGATGGCGGAGAACCCGGTCATCTTCGCGCTCGCCAACCCCACGCCCGAGATCATGCCGGATGTGGCCAAGGAGGTTCGCCCGGACGTGATCATGGCGACCGGGCGGTCCGACTTCCCGAACCAGATCAACAACGTGCTCTGCTTCCCATTCATCTTCCGGGGCGCGCTGGACGTGGGCGCGAGCGAGATCAACGACGAGATGAAGATCGCCTGCGTCAACGCGATCTCGGCGCTGGCGCACGCCTCCTCTTCGGCCGAGGCCGCCAAGGCCTATCAGGGCGAGCGGCTGGTGTTCGGACCCGAATACCTTATCCCGAAAGCGTTCGATCCGCGGCTTCTGGCCGAGGTCGCCAGCGCCGTGGCCTTCGCGGCGATGGATTCCGGCGTCGCCACGCGGCCGCTGGAAAGCCGCGAGGCCTACAAGGACGCGCTCAGCCGCAAGGTGTTCCGCTCCGGTTTCTTCATGAAGCCGGTGTTCGAGGCCGCCCGCGCGGCCGCCCGCCGCATCGTCTTCGCCGAGGGCGAGGACGAGCGCGTGCTGCGCGCCGCGAATGCGATGATGGAGGAAGGGGTGGACATCCCGATCCTCATCGGCCGTCCCACCGTAATCGAAGACCGCTGCGTGAAGTTCGGTCTGCCGATCCGTCCGGGCCGGGACTTCGCGGTCTGCGATCCGCATGACGATCCGCGCTATCCCGATTACTGGCGCGAGTATCACTCGGTCATGGAGCGGCGCGGCGTGACCCCGGATATCGCCCGCGCGGTGGCGCGCACCAACACCACCGCGATCGCCGCCCTGATGGTGCGGCGCGGAGAGGCGGACGCCCTCGTTTGCGGCACCTTCGGTCAGTACCATTGGCACCTCAACTATATCGACCAGCTGCTGGGCGACGGAAAGCGCGCGGCGGTCGGCGCCCTGTCGGCGATCATTCTTGAAAGCGGGCCGGTCTTCCTGGCCGACACCCATGTGATCGACGAGCCCAGCCCGGAGCAGATCTTCCGGATCTGCACGGCGGCGACGCGCCATGTGCGCAAGTTCGGCATCGAGCCGAAACTCGCCCTGCTGAGCCATTCCAGTTTCGGCAACCGGAGCACCGAGTCCTCGCACAAGATGCGCGAGGCGGTCCGGCTGCTGGACGAAGCGAAAGTGGATTTCGTCTATGAGGGCGAAATGCACGCTGACGCCGCGCTCGATCCGTCGATTTGCGAGCGCGTCTTCCCGAATTCCCGGCTGAAGGGGCCGGCGAATGTTCTGATCTTCCCCAATGTCGACGCGGCGAGCGCGTCCCGTAATGTGCTGAAGACACTGGCGGGCGGGCTGGAAGTCGGGCCGATATTGATGGGCCATGACAACAGGGCGCACATCGTTACGCCCTCGATCACGGCCCGCGGCATCCTAAACGTCGCTGCTATCGCGGGGGTGCCGCACCAGACTGGTTAACCGTGCGCCGGGTTCCTTCGAGCCCTGCGCATTCATCGTAGCGCCCAACGGAGGGGAGGCGCGAAAGAGAGAGATAGAAAGCGCGGAGGACCCCGAAATGGGCGGATATGCTGATGTTTACTCGGCTTGGAAGGCCGATCCTGAAGGATTTTGGATGGAGGCCGCCAAGGCCGTCGACTGGGTGAAGCCGCCGACGCGGGCCCTCGACGACTCCAACGCGCCTCTCTACGCGTGGTTCACGGACGCCGAGTGCAACACCTGCTGGAACGCCGTGGACCGCCATGTGGAGGCGGGGCGCGGCGACCAGGCCGCGATCATCTACGACAGCCCGGCCTCGGGTGGCGTCAAGTCGAAGATCACCTTCGCCGAACTCAAGGACAAGACGGCGCGCCTGGCGGGCGCCCTGGCGAGCAAGGGCGTGGCCAAGGGCGATCGCGTGCTGATCTACATGCCCATGGTTCCGGAGGCGTTGGTGGCGATGCTGGCATGCGCCCGGATCGGCGCGGTGCATTCGGTGGTGTTCGGCGGTTTCGCGCCGCATGAGCTTTCGGTGCGCATCGACGCGGCGGAGCCCAAGGCGATCATCGCGGCCTCCTGCGGCATCGAGCCGGGCCGGGTGATCCCCTACAAGCCGTTGGTGGACGAAGCGATCAGCGTCTCCAAGCACAAGCCCGACTTCACCGTGATCCTGCAGCGCGAGCAGGCGCAGGCGTCCTTGCAGGACGGCCGCGATTACGATTGGCATGCGCTTCAGGACGCTGCGGAGCCCGCCGATTGCGTGCCGGTGGGCGGCGGCGATCCGCTCTACATCCTGTATACGTCGGGAACGACCGGCGCGCCGAAAGGCGTCGTCCGCTCGAACGGCGGGCACATGGTCGCGCTGCTGTGGACCATGAGGGCGATCTACAACATGAATCCCGGCGAGGTGTTCTGGGCGGCGTCCGACGTCGGCTGGGTCGTCGGTCACAGCTATATCTGCTATGGGCCGCTGCTGCATGGCTGCACCACCGTGGTTTATGAGGGCAAGCCGGTCGGCACCCCCGATCCCGGCGCCTTCTGGCGGATGATCGAGGAATACGACATCAAGGCCCTGTTCACCGCGCCGACCGCGTTCCGCGCCATCAAGCGTGAGGACCCGGCCGGCGAGTACGTGGGCAAATACGATTTGTCCGGACTGCGCGCGCTCTATCTGGCGGGCGAGCGGGCCGATCCGGACACGATCGAATGGGCGCAGAAAAAGGTCGGCGTGCCGGTGATCGATCACTGGTGGCAGACCGAGACCGGCTACGCCATCGCGGCCAACCCGCTGGGCATCGAGGAACTGCCGGTCAAGCTCGGCTCTCCGACCGTGCCGATGCCGGGCTATGACGTGCACATTCTGGACGAGAACGGGCACGAGGTCGGGCCGGGCGAGTTGGGCGCGATTGCGATCAAGCTGCCGTTGCCGCCGGGCACGCTGGCGACGCTGTGGAACGCGGACGATCGGTACAAGAGCTCTTATCTCACCACGTTCCCCGGCTACTACGAGACCGGCGACGCCGGCATGAAAGACGAGGACGGGTATGTCTACATCATGGCCCGCACAGACGACGTCATCAACGTTGCGGGGCATCGCCTGTCGACCGGCGGTATGGAGGAGGTTCTGGCCTCGCATCCGGACGTCGCGGAATGCGCAGTCATCGGTGTGGCCGATCAGCTGAAGGGGCAGTTGCCGCTTGGCTTCCTGTGCCTCAACGCCGGTTGCGACCGTCCCAATGAAGACGTGGTCAAGGAGTGCGTCAAGCTGGTGCGCGAGCAGATCGGCGCGGTGGCCGCGTTCAAGCTGGCCGTCGTGGTGGATCGCCTGCCCAAGACCCGCTCGGGCAAGATCCTGCGCGGCGTGATGGTCAAGATCGCCGACGGATCGGAGTGGAAGATGCCCGCCACCATCGACGACCCGGCCATTCTGGACGAGATCTCGGACGCCCTGCAGGGGCTGGGATACGCCAAGGGCTGATTGCAAAGCGGCGGGGCTTGCGGGCCCCGCCGCCGGTTACGTTTTATTTAGCGTTCTACGAGATGCCTTTTCCGGCACGATCGGACGAGGCGCGCGATGAAATTTTCCCCAATTATAGCCGTTACAGTCGCCCAAGCAGCAGCGGCTCGCACACGATCTTGTTGCGGAATGCAAAACTCCGCCCCCTGCGATTCGCAAATTGCGCACAGCTTTGGCGGTGTTTTGCAATTTGAACGACGCTGGATGACGCACCCTGTTTCATATCACGCGGGAATAAGGGCCATTGAGGTTAATTAAGGGAGATTTCACCAAATCGGCCTGAATTTTGCTTTGCTTTCATGGAAGCGCGCCGCGAGGCGATGTCTGATGGCGTGCGAAGAGACATGTCGAAGCGACCGCCGGGGTTGAGGGATCGGCTCCCGGCTTATGGATGTGGCGATGGTGGGTGAGCAGGTTGAAGTGAGGAGCGTCCCGGCTCGGTCGATGCGCGGAACGACGCGTTCCCTCGCGCTCGCGGCGGCTGTGCTGTCGAGCGCGCTCACCTCGGCTGCGATCGCGGAAGAAGTGCTGCTCACCCTGTCCAACGAGAACGCCCGCGAGTCATCGCCGATCGAATGGACTCGGGAAGACCTGACCGCACTGCCGCAAAGACGTATTCAGACGGCGACCGAGTGGACCGACGGTCGGCCGGTCTTCGAGGGGCCGCTGGCCCGGGACGTCGTCTCGCGCGCGGCTGGCCATGGAGAGCGCGTCGCAAACGCCGTCGCGGTCAACGATTATTCGGTCGAGATCCCGCTCAAAGATTTCGAGAGATATGACGTGATCCTCGCCCTGTCCGTCGACGGGCGCGAACTGTCGCTGCGCGACAAGGGGCCGATCTGGATCGTCTATCCCCGCGATCAACACGAAGAATTGCAAGACCCGGTCTTCAACAGCCGTTGGATCTGGCAGCTTGACCGGTTGGTGCTTCGGTGATCTCGCGGCGTCATATCACCCGGGGTTTGCCCATTCTGGCGCTGTTGGCGCTGACAGGGTTGGCCATACTCGGCTTCGCCGCGCTGAAGAAGGATTCGCAGGCGCTGGATCAGGCGTCGAAGGAGAATATCGTCTGGGCCGCCACGCAACTTGAGAACGAACTGCTGCGATTCACCAACTCTCTCTCCGTCTTCCAGCATGGTCACACCGACAGGGCGATCGCGGAAATTCCGCGCCGTTTCGACATACTCTGGAGCCGGGCCGCGCAATTCGGGCAGGGGGAGGTTGGCGCGCGGCTGGCGCGGTACGATCGCAGCGCGCAGGTTGTCCCCCGCCTCAACGCGGTGCTGCGCGAGCATGAATCGACGCTGGAGCAATTGCTGCGCGGCGACCACGAAGCGGCGCATGTGATGGAGGTCGCGTTCTCCACGCTGCAGTCGGACCTGCATGAACTTTCGGTGCGCGTGGTGCGCGGAGAGGAGGCGCGTCTGGGCGGCGCCCGCGACCGCCAGCGCGAGAGCGTGACGATCACGACGCTTAGCAGCGCGGCGGCCCTGGTGTTCGGCGTCATCATTGTCTTCTATCTCTACAGTCAGGTCTTCCGGTTCGAACGTCTGGCTGGCGCCCACCTGAAGCTGGCGCAGAAGGCGCAGCGCGCGGATGAGGCGAAAACCCGCTTCCTGACCATGATGAGCCACGAATTGCGCACGCCGATGAACGGCGTCCTGGGTACGCTGGATCTGATCGCGCAGTCCGAACTCACCAGACCGCAACGCCGTCTGGTGGATCAGGCGGGCCGCTCCGGCCGGCAAATGATTCGTATGCTTGGCGATCTGATCGACGTTACGGCGCTCAAGACCGATGGCTTGCGCCCCGAGGTTCGCGCCGCGTCCATCGCGAATATCGCCCAGTCGATCGATGAGCAGTTCTCGCATATGGCGCGCAGAGAGGGCGTGCGCGCCACGACGAAGGTCGAGGACCCCCGGCTGCGGGTAGAGATCGACGCGCAGCGCTTTTCGCAGGCTCTCAACTACGTGCTTGAGCATATCGTCTCGCGCGTCGGGGCGACGGACCTGCAGATGCGGATCTGGGCGGAGCCGGGCGCGCTGAACATGCGGATCTGGTTCCTCGACACCCGGTCTGACCTTTCCGACCCTGAACTCGACGTGCTGGCGAAAGAGCCGGAGCATGCGCTGAACGACATCGCCAGCGACGCGTTCGGCCCATCGGTCGCGCGGGACGTGATCGCCTTCCTCGGCGGCGAGATTTCCGTCGCCAAGCATGGCTCTCGCTCCGGTCATGTCTTGGTTTCGGTCCCGGTCAGCGCGCTGAGCGATCTCGCGCCGTTGACCGTGCGGCTGGAGGTCCGGTCCGACACGGTCCGAGCGTTGTGCGAGACGGTCGTGATCCGCGCCCCCGAGGTGGTTCTGTGCGATGATGACAAGGTCGCGCCGGACGTCATTCTGGTCGAGGTCGGCGGGGATGAAGAAACAACCTATGTCGCGTCCCTGCGGCAGACCTGGCCTTCTGCGCTGATCGTGGCGTTTGGCGCCGCGCGCGAACGAGCGGCCTTCGATGCGGTCATCGACGGGCTGTTCACCCCGGCGGAACTGAGAAACGCGATTTCGGCGGCGATGTCGCTTAGGGGCTTTGAGGAAAGCGCCTGATCACCGGCCTTTCGACTTAAATCCCGGCTGTTTTCACTTCATCCGCCGTGCGGGAAAGCAACTCCCCTTAATAAAGATTTTACCACTTCGGCTTCCACCTGTAAGAGTGTGGTCAAAACAAGTGGGAGACGAGTCGCATGATGGCGGCCGAAATACAGGCCCTCTGCGATGCGATGAACGGGGCTGTCGTCGCGGTGGATTCGTCTGGCCGCGTGGTCGCGGCGAACGATGAGGCTCGCGGCCGGCAGCCTGTTCTGAACGGGCGCAGCGCCACGGCGCGCGCAGGCGATGACGCGATTTCCGTCGAGGCTGTGTTCGGACCGAAGCTTGCGGACGCCGCCGCCCGGGCGCTGGCGCTGAGCCGCGCAGGCGGCGACGCGCGTGCAGCGGGGCTGGATGGTCAGGTCGCCGTCCTGCAATGCGGCGAGAAGCCGGTCGCCCTGGTCATGGATCGGCTGCAGGACAGCCGCGCGCGGCGGGCCCGCGACGCCAGCCTGGACGCGCTCGCCATGCTCGCCCACGATCTGCGAGGCGCCCTGGGCAACGTGTGCGGCGCCTTCGCGCTACTTGACGAGGACCTCGCCGAGGATGCCGAGCATGGGCCGCGCATCGCCGCCATGCGCGGGGCGCTGGCGCATTTCAGCGATTTGATCGAGGCCGCGCTGGATCTGGAGTCGCTGTCGGCTGGCCAGATCAGCGTCAAGCCACGCGATGTCGAGCTGCGCCAGTTCGTCGATGAAGTGACCGCGATCTGGGAGCCGCGGCTCGCCGAGATCGGCGTCACTCTTCACACACAGGTCAATGTCCGCGCGCCGGAAAAAATCCGCGTGGACCCGATGCGACTGAAACAGGTGATCTTCAACCTGCTCGGCAACGCCGAAGCGCATGCGCAGGCACAGAACGTCAAAATTTCTGTTAATGAAATCGAGCGGGGCGAGGGCGAAAAAGCTCGGTTCGCGATCGTGGTGGAAGATGACGGCGTAGGGCTGCCGGATCACGTTCTGGCCCGTATGCGCGAATCGAGCGCACACTCGTTGTTCGGAGAAGGCCGACGCCGTCTCGGACTGAGCGTCGTGCAGGATATCGCCAACTCGATGGGCGGCGCCGTCTCATGCGCGAACTCCGCCGATGGCGGCGCGCGCATCCGCCTTGTCGCCCCGACGGGAATGGACGCCCCGATTATGGGGCCGCGCGTGGTCGCGATCCCCAAGCCAGCCGAGCATGAGCCCGCCCCTGCGCCTGCGCCGGGCGGCGGACTGGTCAAGGCGGTCGGGCAGGGCGGCGTGCGCGGTCTCAAGGCTCTGCTGGCGGAAGACAACGCCACCAATCAGCTTGTCGCGACGCAGATGCTGGACAAGCTCGGTTGCGAGGTTGAGGTCGCCTCGGATGGGGTCGAGGCGGTCGAGATGCTGCGCAAGGGCAGCTATGATTTT
>QKHF01000167.1 GCA_003250135.1 Paracoccaceae bacterium
CGTCGCGCGGCGCTGTCCCGTATCGCGGCCCTTGCCGCCTGAGGCGCATTAGGCCAGAAATACTGTTGTGCAATCGGCGCGTGAATTGCGAAAGGCGTAGCGTATGGAGTTCCTCAGTGAGATTCCGGTGATCGGAGACGTATTGTTCTACGTCATCCCGTTCCTGGCGGTGCTTCTGGTCGTCGTCTTCGTCCACGAATACGGTCACTACATTGTGGGCCGCTGGCGCGGCATCCACGCTGAGGCGTTCTCCATCGGCTTCGGCAAGGAGCTTTTCGGCTGGACCGACAGCCGCGGAACGCGCTGGAAGGTTTCGCTCATCCCGCTCGGCGGCTATGTGAAATTCCTCGGTGATTCCGGCGCTTCAAGTCGGCCGGATGAAGCGGCCGTGGCCGCGATGTCCGAGGCGGACAGGAGGCGCGCTTTCCCGACCGCGCCGCTATTCAGCCGCACGCTGACGGTTCTTGCGGGGCCTGTTGCAAACTTCCTGCTGTCAATCGCGGTGTTCGCCGGTCTGGCCATGACGGTCGGCGTCGCAACCGATGAAGCCAAGATCGGCGAAGCGCCAGAATACAGCGGCCTGATGTCCGGCGATCAGGTGCTGGAGGTGGATGGTCAGCCGATCGATACCTACCTGGAACTGTTTCACGCCCTGACGCTCGGCGAGGGCGCGCCGATGCCGGCGCTGGTCCTGCGTGACGGATCACAGATCAGACTGGACGTCACAATGGCGCGTCCGGCGGTGATCGACGACATCGTACCCTCCGGCGCGGCCGCCGAGGCGGGGCTTAAGGTCGGCGACGAAATCGTCGTCGCTTCCGGCGAGGAAATCATCAGCTTCCGCGCGCTGCAGCGGGTCACCAAGGCGACGGGCCCGAACCCGATGCCGGTGACCGTGCTGCGAGACGGGGAGCGGCTGGAGTTCGTCGTCACTCCGCGCATGATCGAGCGCCCGGACCATGAAACTGCGGAGATCAAGCCGACGCCGACGATCGGCATCACAAATCTCGACGGCGGGGACATCTTTCCAGCCAAGGAGCCGGTCGGCCTCATCGACGCGCTCGATTACGGCGCAGGCCAGACATGGAATGTGGTCGACCTGACGCTCAGCTATCTCTATCGCGTGATCGCGGGGCAGAGTGACCCCAGCCAGATCGGCGGGCCGATCCGCATTGCAGAAATCTCCGGCGAGGCGGCCGACCGAGGCGTGACGGAACTGATCACCATGATCGCGTTCCTGTCCACGTCCATCGGTCTGATCAACCTGTTTCCTATCCCTGTGCTGGATGGCGGACATCTGCTATTCTACGGAATCGAAGCCATTCGAGGCCGCCCGCTGAGGGACAGGTGGGTGGAGATCGGGATGACGATCGGATTCAGTATCGTCATCTTGCTTATGGTCTTCGCAACCTATAACGATTTGTCCCGATTGTAGGCCTTCCCTGATAGTCGCTTTGCGCGGCGCAGACAGGGGCGAGCAGGCCCGGTGAAAAGACGGTTCAGACGCAGCCGCGGCCATGGCGAAGGGCCGGGTCGCGCCCGCGCTGGAACGAATAACGCTCCGTTTCGGGGCGGACTGCGGAACGCGACAAGGGGACGGATATGCGTGGTGCTGTCGGTCGGATCGCCTGTTGGGCGAACGCTGCTTTCGGTGTTGTACTCGCGTCGGCGCTCGCCGTTTCTCTGATGAGCGTTCCGGCCGCAGGGCCGGCGTCAGCGCAGCAACAGGCGCCGCAGATTCAGGTCTCGGACATCCAGGTGATTGGCAACCGGCGGATCGACGCCGCCACGATCATCAACTTCCTGACCTTTGGGCGCGGCGACCGTGTGACGGCGGACGATGTCAACGAATCCACCCGCCGTCTCTTCGACACGGGTCTGTTCCGCAACGTCTCTATCGTTCCCACGCCCGAATTGGTCGTGGTCCGCGTTGACGAGAACCCCACGGTCAACCGCATCGCCTTCGAGGGCAATGACCGCGTCAGCGACGAAGAGCTTCAAGCGCTGATCCAGACCCGGCCGCGCGGCGCGTTCACCCGCGCCCGCGCCGAGGCTGACGCCAACACTTTGGTGGAGCTTTACCGGCGGACCGGCCGCTTCGGCGCCAGCGTTGAGCCAGTGATCATCGAGCGCAGCGATAACCGCGTCGATCTGGTGTTCGAGATCGAGGAAGGCCCGCTGACAGGTGTCAACGCGATCACCTTCGTCGGCAACGAAGCCTATTCGGACGGCCGTCTTCGCGGCGTGATCGAGACCCGGGAAACCGGGCTTTTCAGCTGGATTCGTGGCACGGACAACTATGATCCCGACCGGCTGGAGTTCGATAAGGAGCTTCTGCGCCGCTACTATCTGGACCGTGGCTACGCCGACTTCGCCGTGCTCTCCGCCACCGCCGAGCTTTCGCCGGACCGCAAGGGGTTCTTCATAACCTTCACGGTCGACGAGGGCGAGCTTTACACGTTCGGCGAGGTCACGATCGAGTCGCGCGTCGAGGGCGTGGACGCTGCGCTGTTCGAAGACCTCGTTCCCGCCGACACCGGCGATCTCTACGAAGCCTCGTTGATTGATGAAACCGTCGAGGAGATCATTCAACTCGCCGGCAAGAGCGGCGTGGTGTTCGTCGATGTGCGCCCGGTCGCGGTGCG
>QKHF01000262.1 GCA_003250135.1 Paracoccaceae bacterium
GCTGTCCGACTGGCACTGCGCCGCGCGGAAGGTGGTGAAATCGTGATGGCCGACCAGATGCGCCGCGCCCTCGCGCATGGCGGCCGCATCAAGGTCCCAACCCACTTTCCAGACCAGCCCCTTCTCCAGCGTCAGAGGTGCCCGGCGCACGACGATGCGGTACATGTAGCGCCGCTCAATGGCGCTGAACCTTGCGTGGAAATCCTCGCCGACCTCCTCCGCCGCCACCACCGAGACCGGGTTCGGCCGGATATGGTGGTTGACCGCTTCGGCGAGGCGGAAAGGGTCCCAGCTCCGCTTCAGGTCGCAATGCGCCACCTGCCCCAGCGCATGTACGCCCGCATCAGTGCGCCCGGCTGCGGCGATGGAGGGCATGTCCGGCTCCAGCGCGCGCAGCGCCTCCTCCAGCGCCTGTTGCACCGAGTGGGCGCCTTTCTGGCGCTGCCAGCCCGCGAAGGGGCCGCCGTGATATTCGACTGTCAGCTTGTATCTGGGCATGGAGGCTGCTTAGCCGGTCTGGTCGCGGATCGCCAGCCCTCGCAAAGATCGGTCCGATAGCCTATCTGGAACAGACGTTTGCACGCGAGGCTGAATGGCGGGACTGACCGATCTGACCGATGGCGCGCTGCGCGTGGTCGAGGATATGCGCGACGGCGTCGAGGAGCTTTTCTTCGAGCCGACGCTGCGCCTTGGCGTCACCGGCCTCGCTGGCGCCGGCAAGACGGTGTTCATCACCTCGCTGGTCGCCAATCTTCTCCAACGCGGCCGGATGCAGATGTTCACGCCCGAGGCGGAGGGGCGGATCGAGGCGGCGATGCTGCGCCCCCAGCCCGATCGCGACGTGCCGCGCTTCGACTATGAAGCCCATCTCAGCGACTTGACCGGCGAGGTCCCGCGCTGGCCGCAATCCACCCGCCGGATCAGCCAGCTGCGGCTGTCGCTGCGCTATCGCTCGGGCGGCTGGATCGGCGGGCTGACCGGGCCGAACGTGCTGCATCTCGACATCGTGGATTATCCGGGCGAGTGGCTGCTGGACCTGCCGCTGATGCGCTGGTCCTACGCCGAATGGGCCAGGCGCAGCCTGGAGGATGCGCGCTATCCCGCGCGCGCGCCGCATTCCGGGGCGTGGCGCGCGCTGCTGGACCGGATCGACCCGGCGGCCGAATTCGACGAGGCGCAGGCGCGGGAGGCCGCCGAGACCTTCACCGCCTATCTTGGCGCCTGCCGCAAGGCCGGGCTTTCGGGCCTCGCGCCGGGGCGGTTCCTGATGCCGGGCGATCTCGAAGGCTCGCCCGCGTTGACCTTCGCGCCGCTGAAACCGGCCGAATTCGCGACGGGCCGCGGCAGCCTCTGGGCCGAGATGGAGCGCCGGTACGAGGCCTACAAGCGCGCCGTCGTCACGCCGTTCTTCCGCAATCATTTCGCCCGCATCGACCGGCAGGTGGTGCTGGTCGACGCGCTCTCGGCCCTGCATGCCGGGCCGGGCGCCGTGGCCGACATGCGCCGGGCGATGAGCGAGATCCTCGACTGCTTCAAGCCGGGCGAGAATTCGTGGCTCAGTGCGCTTCTGGGCAAGCGGGTCGAGCGCATCCTGTTCGCGGCCACCAAGGCGGACCATATTCACCATACCCAGCATGCGAGGCTGTCCAAGGTGATGGACGCGCTGCTGCGCGAGAGCGTCGAGCGCGCGTCCTATAAGGGCGCGAAGGTGCAGACCCTGTCGCTGGCCGCGCTCCGCGCCACGGTGGAGGCGGAGGTGAAGGGACAGCCCATGGTGCGCGGGCGGCTGCTGCCCAACGGGCGCATGGCGGCGCTACATCCGGGCGACCTGCCGCCCGATCCCGGCGCGGTGATCGCCGGCGCGCGCCGCGCGGACGAAACGGGCGGCGGCTGGCTTGAGGGCGACTATGGCGTGATGAACTTCGCGCCGCCCATTCTGGAGCCGCGCGAGGGCGAGGGCCCGCCGCATATCCGGCTGGACCGGGCCGCCGAGTTCCTGCTGGCGGACAGGTTGAGGTGAGAGCCATGGACGAGCGCCGCAAACCGATCCTGATCGAAGAGGGCGACCCGGATTTCGCATCCGCCGCCGGCCCGGACTCGCCGCAGGACGCGCCGCAGCCGGACCTGCACGGCTTCGACCACGGATCGCCGCCCGCCGTGGCGCGCGCCGCGGCGCTGGCCGCTGGCAGGCCCAGCTGGGTGGCGCGGCTGTTCTGGAGCGGGTTCCTGGGGTTCCTGGGTCTCGCCATCTCGATCACCGCCTATGATTTCGTCGTCGGCCTGGTTGAGCGCAACGTCTGGCTGGGCCGCGCGGCGCTGGCGCTGGGAGGGGCGGCCTGCCTTGGGCTGCTCTTTGCGGCGCTGGGCGAGTTGGCGGCGCTGGCCCGGTTCAAGAAGACGGACGAACTGCGCCGCCTCGCCGAAAAGGCGCTGGAGATGGAGGACCGCGCCCTGGCCGAGAAGGCGCTGCGTGGTCTCGACGGGCTCTATAGCGGACGCGCGGACCTTGAATGGGCGCGCAAACGCGTCGCGGAACGCAAGGCGGACCAACTGGACGCCGACGCCCTGCTGACATTGGCCGAGCGCGAATACCTCGTCCCGCTCGACGCGCGCGCCGAGGGAG
>QKHF01000310.1 GCA_003250135.1 Paracoccaceae bacterium
AAGGCCACCCAGTCCTGATCCGAGATGACCGGTGTGAAGGCGCGCCCCTTGATCGTATCCGCAGCGCGCGCGGCGGCCTCACGCGACCCGAATTCGGGATGCGACGCGAGGTGGGACAGAACCCCCTCCGGATCGCCGATCTGATCGCGCATTCTTGCAAAGAAATCCGCCAGGGGCGCAGAGGGCAATCCGGCGTCCGCCAGCAAGGCCAGCGCCTTTTCGTCGGCGGCCGCCTCCGCGTTGCGCGTGTAGCTGGCGTTGAGCACCGAGTCCGCCACGACGGTGATCATGCCGCCGCCGGTGATGTCGCCCAGCACCATTGACAGGATGCCGGCTGTGCCGGCGCTCCTCAGCACCTCTCGCGTCGGGTCGCGGTGGACCACGTGGCCGATCTCATGCGCCAGCACGCCGGCGACCTCCTCGGGCCCCGAGGCTTCCTCGATCAGGCCGCGCATGACGAGAATCCGTCCGCCCGGCGCGGTCAGCGCGTTGACCATGCCGTGGTTGACCACCGAGACGCGGATCGGAAGATGAGCTTGCGCGTCCAGCCGCGCGACCATCGCCTCCATCGCGCGCGTTCCTTCGGGCGTCTCGCAGACGGCCACCTGGTCTCCGCCGATGAAGCGCAGCAGGTCCATGATCTGATCGCTCACCTTGTCGCCCAGCCTCATCTCCGCCTCGGGCGAGATCGCGGCTGCCAGCCGTGCGGCGATGAAGGGCGACAGCACGAAGATCACCAGCAGCACCGACGCGACGGCGCCGATCGACCAGAACACCATCCGGCGCTTGCTGTGGGACGGCGTCTTCTCCGGCCGGTGCAGATCGGGGCAAACCTCCTGAATCGCGGCGATCATGTCGCGATCCGTCAGGATCAGCCGCTCCAGCCCGCCATGATCGGGGATCAGCCGCAATTCGCCGGGATGGTTGGGCGCTTCCGGCAAGCGCCGCAGCGTCGCCAGCGGCCAGTGCGCCAGCGGCGTCTCGTCGAGGGTCATGAACACCAGCGACTCGGCGCCGAATTTCACGATCACCTCGCGCGACTCGGCGGTCTCGCCATCCAGATAAACGCCGGTCGCCTCCAGCAACTCGTAGCGGTCGAGAGCGGTCATAGTCGGTCCCTGAAGCGGCGATCGCCGGGCGCGCGCCGGACTGCGCTAGATGGCGCCGCCGATATCCAGCGCGTCTGCAAAGCCCTGACCCTCGATATTTGAGTCGTGGCGGCGTTGGCGCGCCGCTCGTGCGCGCGCGATGTTGACGATCGTCAGCGTCCGGCAGGACTTGGCCAACAGGCGACGGGTGAAGAAAACCTCGCCGCAGGCGACCGCCACCAGGATCAGGATCAGATAGCCCAGGATCATCGAGACCAGCATCAGCGGGCCGCCGATGGGCGAATTCTCCAGCGCGGCGCCGCCGGATTCCAGCGCCGCGAGATCGAGGTTGAGGCCGACGCCCGTGGCGAACAGCCCGCCGACCACGATCGCGCCGATCAGCAGCGCCACGCCCACGATCACGAGGAAGCTCAGGATGTAGCCAGTGACGTAGATGCCGAGCACCGACCAGAAGCCGAGACCCGAGCGGAAGCGGACTTCCTGATTGCCGAAATACTTGTGCGACGTCAGATAGCGGAACGAATAGACCCGGTACCACAGATAGCCGACCAGCGCGCAGGCGAAGAGCAGCGGACTGAACGGCGCCAGGGCCGCAAGCGCCGGATGCTCGGCCAGCGGCCCGAGCAGCGCCAGCATCTCCTGCGCGCCTTCCTGCGTCGCGGGGTCGGCCTCTGCGACAGTCGCAGCGTTCACCATGGTCAGGACGACGAACCCGCCGACGCCCACCACCATCAAGACGGCCACCGGAATCCAGCCCAGCATCAGCGCCATCCAGGACCCGCCCTGCGACATCTTCAGGTCGCCGAACCAGGTGCGGTTGGCGGCGAACTTCGCCAGCTGGAACTGCATCAGCGGATAGAGCAGCCCGAGGCTCAGCACGGTCAGGGCGCCGTAGAAGAAGTAGCGCAGCGTGTAGCCCCAGGAACCCGCTTCGACGCCGAAGCGGATGCCGCGCCAGCGGGTGCGGGACAAGAGGTAGCGCCGCGCGCGATAGATCGCCAGCGGCACGAGCGGAAGCACGGCGATGGCTGTCAGCGACGCCATCTCCGGCCGCTCGAACACGGCCATGCCCGTGAAGGCGAGCGCGAAGGTGACGACGATCAGATAGATGGTCAGAACCACCATCGCGAGCAGGAAGCCCAGAAACAGCTCCGACCCCTTGCCGGTGTACTCCAGCGGCTGTCCGTCCGCCCGGATCGACGCCCAGTAATACCGGCGCAGATTGGTCTTCATCCAGAAGCGGTAAATTCCGAGGGTCAGGATCGTCAGCATCATCGTGCGGATGGTGAGATCGGCCAACTCGCCCGCGCGCCCGGTGAATTGGGCGTTCTCCTCCGATATTTCATCGGGAGGGACGTCTCCGGTCATGGGGGTGGGGTCGTAAATTTCGAAACCGGCGGCGGACATCACGCGTCTCCCTTACAGCGGGCGAGCGACTCCACGCGACGCGGTTCACCTATCTGAATGGCGAAATACCAAATCATGTGTCACTGGCACCCAAACGCATA
>QKHF01000082.1 GCA_003250135.1 Paracoccaceae bacterium
ATTGAAGTGGTGCACGCAGAAATGCGCCCACGAATCCTCGTAGGCCATCTCCATCTCTCCCGTCACTTCCGTCGCGCCCAGGCCGAGCTCGGCGTAGGTGAATTCGAAGCTGCCGCTCCGGCGGGCGATCGCGACATGGAACGGCTCGCCCGAGAATTCGTTGATCTTCGGGCTGGCGCGGCTGGTCAGCACGCCGGGGATCTCGGCCGTCGCGGTGCGCGCCTCGAGGTCGGCGTCAAGATCGATCGGCAGGAACAGCGTCTCGCAGCGCTCGGAACAGGTGGACGCGAAGACGGAGAACATGTTGCTGAACGGCTCGCACGCCTGGCCCGACATGATCGTCTCCAAAGCGGCGCGTTGCGCCGGATCCGCGCGTTCGTCGATGACGAGCTGCATTTTGCCGCCACCATCGGCGATCTCTCCCGGCCATTTGTAGATCGCCGCCCAGTTCAGGCCCTTGAGCGGCGTGTCGTTGAAATGCCCGTCGACGAGTTCACCGATGAAGGCCGACTGGCAGTATCCGTGGGTGCTTGGCAGGTTGAACTGGCAACCGCAGTTTATCGCGCAGTTGCAATTGTCGTAGGTCTCGCTCTTGAACAGCCATTGGTCGGCCATGTGGCGTTCCTCCCATGAACTGTTGTGAATGGAGACATTCTAGCACAATACGCCGTCGAACGGGGCGACGACGCCGGTTCAGCCCGCCTCGCCCAGATCGAGCGGCGCGTAGTCGCCCTCGGGAATGCCGACGGCCCGGAACGCCTCGACGAATTTCACACTGTCGGCGTCGGACCGCTGAAACCGGCGATAGAGCCAGACGATGTCCGAGATCCGGATGCCGGGCCGCAGCGCGTACATCCGGTCACGGGCGGCGATCGCGTCGTCCTGGCGGCCCAGTTTCTGCAGGATCGCGATCTCCAGCGCCACCGACCACCAGAGATCGGGCTGCGCGCCCTTCCGGTATTCGGCCAGCGCCTCCTCGTATTCGCCTTTCAGGAAATGATACCGCGCCAACCCCCGATGCCAGGGCTCGCGCGTCGACTTCGGGTTCAGTTCGATCGCGCGCCGCAGCAGCGCCGCCCCCATCTCCTTCCGTCCGGTCCAGGTGAACCAGTATCCGACGCGCGCGTCGACATCGCGGTCGCCGCCGATTGCAAGCGCATTTTCCGCCTCGGCGTAGAACCCCTCCAGATCGTGGCCGAGAAGCAGGATGTGGCTGAGGACGTAGTGCGCGCGGCTTGAATCGGGGTTCAGCGAGATCGCGGTTCGCGCCGCCGCCTCGGCGCGCGCGAGCTTCTCGTCCTGCGTGCCGTCGTAGAGTCCGCCGAACCGCATGACGTCGACGCGCAGCGCATCAGCCAGTTGCGCCCATCCGCGCCAATAGCCGGGCTCCTCGTCGACGACCCGCAGGATGCATTTGCTGACCCGCTCCTGCATCGTCCGGTCGTAGAGGAGGCCGGGCTGGAACAATGCGCATTCGTATGAGGACAGGTTCTCGGGCGGCTTGGCGCGGGCGCGCCGCGCGTCGGATCGCTTGATCGCGCCGTCGAAATCGCCGACCGCCAGCGCCACCCGCTCGGTGATGCGCTGCTGCACGTCGAAGAGGCCCGAGGCCGTCAGTTCTTCGTCGAACGCCTCCGACCAGACTTGCGCGCCGCTGCGCGCGTCGACCAGCCGTCCGGTTACGCGCAGCCGGTCGCCGGCGCGCCGCACGGTCCCTTCCAGAACGTAATCCGCGCCCAGCGCCTGCCCGACCCGGCGCATATCCATTCCGGCGTCGCGATAGGTTTCGGTCGACTCCCTCGAGAGGATATTGAGATCCCGGTACCGGCCCAGCTCGACGATCACATCCTCGCTGATCCCTTCGGCGAGGTAGTCCTGCGCCGGGTCGCCGCTGAGATTGCGGAATGGCGTCACCGCCAGGGTCGGCCCGGTCGGCATGGCGGGCATCATGGCCTCGGCCACCTCGACCTCGGGCGCGTCGGACCCGCGGTCAAGCTGTTGCAAAGCGACGGCCGCTATGACGGCCAGCGCGGCGGCGAGCCCAATGAAGAGAATGGCGCGGGGCATGCGCGAGCGGCGTTTGATCGACCGCCCCTCCTGATCGACGCGATACACCTTCACCGGTTCGGCGATGTTCTTGAGGCGCTTCTCGCCCACATAGTCGAAGCCGACCGGCGCCTTGCCGGCGGCCTGCGTCGCCACCGCTTCCGAGACATATACGCCGCCCGGTTCGGCCTCACTTTCCAGCCGCGCGGCCACGTTGACGCCATCGCCGTAGATGTCGTCGCCCTCGATGATGACGTCGCCGAGATTGACGCCGATCCTGAGTTCAAGCCGCTGCTCTGGGGGAAGCTCCGCGTTGCGCGCCGCCAGATCGCGCTGGACCGCAGCGGCGCAGCTGACCGCATCGACGACCGAGGCGAACTCCACCAACGCCCCATCGCCCATCAGTTTGACGAGACGGCCATGATGCGCCGCGATCAGGGGGTCGAACAGCTCGGCCCGCAGCGCCTTCAGCGCCGCCAGCACCCCCTCTTCATCAGCGCTCATGAGCCGCGAATAGCCGACCACGTCGGCGGCCAGTATCGCGGCGAGTCGGCGTTCCATCACCTGCCCTCCCGCCGCGACCTTACGAGAGGTCGGCTGCGGGTTCCATTGCGTCCGTCAGCGCCCTTCGACGCGCCGCCGATCCCCGATCACATCTCGTTCTTGTAAATCTTGCCGTCCTTCATGATCAGGTCGAAATTGGCGTCGGGATCGGCGACCAAATCGAGGTTCTCCAGCGGGTTTCCATCCACGAGGATCAGGTCGGCGTAGGCGCCCTCGGCGATCACGCCCAGCGGCCCGGCCTGGTATGGGTCACGCGGACCACTCATCTTGAGCAGCGTTGCGTTGTCATGGGTTGCGATCTTCAACGCTTGGTAGGGCGTGAACCATTTGGACAGCTTTGTCAGGAACTTGCCCTGCTTCGGCAGCAAGGTCGGATCGAATTGCAGGTCGGAGCCCCAGGCGATGTTGACGCCATACTTCTTCGAATATTCGATCACCTTGTCGATCCCCGCGACGAGGGCCGCGAACTTCGCGTTGCTGGCGGGGTTGTCGAACACGAAGGCGTCCTCGCCGGTGGCCTCCATCGCCTGCATGCTCCACCACACGCCTTTTTCGGCCATCAGCTTGGCGGTCTCTTCCTCGATGAAGAAACCGTGCTCGACCGACTTGGCGCCGGCTTCGACCCACTGACGGATGGCCGCATCGGTGTTCGCGTGGATCATCACATAGGTGTTCCAGGTGGCGGCGACATCGCAAAGCGCCTTCGCCTCTTCGAACGTGTATTGCGTCACGTCGAGCGGATCGTAGAGCGAATTGACGCCGCCGCCGGCCATGGCCTTGACCTGTGAGGCGCCCATTCGAAGAACCTCGCGCGTCCTCTTCATCACCTCCGGAACGCCATCGGCGATAAGCGTTTGCCCGGTTTTCTGAGCGTAATCCAGCGGCTCGTCCCGTTCTTCGGGGATATTGAGCGGACTGCGCCAATCGCCGTGGCCTGCGGTTTGGCCGATCACGGGGCCCGAAGGGTACATGCGCGGCCCGTCTATCAGGCCCGAGTCAACGGCCTTGGCGATCGGAATGGCGGCGCCCCCTGCGTCCCGCACTGTCGTGAAACCGCGCATGAGGGTGTCTTCGTGCGCATTCGCCGCAGCGAGGCTAAGCGTTGCGATGTCGCTGGTCAGGACCTTGCCGACCGGCCAGAAGCTCAACATGGTGTGCCAGTGCGCGTCGATCAGGCCGGGGATCATCGTCCGCCCGCCGCCGTCGATCACGCGCCCGCCGGCCACGGCCAAGGGCTCCTTCGACACCGCGGTGATCATGTTGCCCGTCACCACGACATTGGCGTTCTCGATCAGCGCTTCATTCACGCCGTCGAACACGTTGACGTTTGTGAACAGGATCGGCCCGTCCGGCTCCTGCGCCGTTGCGGTCCCGGATGCGAGCGCCAGCAAGCCAAGCGCCAAGCTCATCGCGCGACACGCGCGCGGTGCGGTGATCATGGCAACCTCCAAAAATATTTATGAATTTCGACGATAGGTTGAGTATCGGTCGAATCGGACAACGGATCAACCAAATGCGCGGGCCAGCCCGGCCCGCCGGCCGTCAGCGCCCTTCGACGCGCCAGGCGCCAAGCAGCAACAGCCCGGCCAGCAGCATGAACGCCCAAGCTGGCGCCAGCGGGCTGAGCGAGACGTCGCGCACGGCGTAGGCCTCGCGCCGCCAGAGCCCGACCCAGCCGCGCCCGTCGGCAGAGCGGCCCTCTCGGATGCGCCGAATTCCCGGGACGCCCTCCTCCGACAGCCAGGTGGCCGAGCCTTTGGTCTCGGCGGCGAGCTTGGCCAGCGGCTCGGGCGAGGCGACCGGGTTCTCGAACTCCTTCGGGGCCGGCGGGCCGACCGCGGCCACCGTGGTCAGCGCGTCCGAACGGAACCGGTGCAGGCCCTGCTCCGCCGCCTCGAAGGTCGCGCGCCACACGCCCGGCCCCGCCTCGGCCAGCGGCAGGGTCACGCTTTCGCCCGACGGCGCCTCGACCGTCACTTCGCTCGGCTCGCCCTCTACGGCCCGGCGCAGGATCGAGACGCGCGCGCCGTCCACCTCGGCGACCAGCGCATCCTCCTCCAGCTCCGGCTCCTTCATCAGCCAGTGCGCGAGGCGGCGCAGCATTTCGGCCTGCGGCCCGCCACCCTCGAAGCCGCGGGTCCAGAGCCAGGCGTGGTCCGACGCGAGCACCGCGACGCGCCCATCCTCCACCCGGTCCAGCACCAGAAGCGGCTTCTCCTCCGGCCCGGTCATCAGCGTGCGGCCGGACACCTGCGTCACGTCGATCAGACGGAACCAGCGACCCCAGCCAGGCACGCCATTTTCCGCAGGCCGCGGGGCGAGCCGGTCAAGCCCGGCGGTGACCGGATGGCGCGCGCCATTCTCGGAGATCTCCGGCGCATAGCCCTCGGTGATCACGTCGGCGGTCGGGCGCACCGGGCTAACCTCGATCAGCGGCGTGCGGGCGAGGCTTTCCACCCCGGCGAAGGTGGGACCGGAGGCGATCAGCACCGCGCCGCCTTCTCGCACATACTGGCTGATGTTTCGCAGATAGGTGGTCGGCAGCACGCCGCGGCGGCGGTAGCGGTCGAAGATGATCAGGTCGAACTCGCCGATCTTCTCCTGAAACAGCTCCCGCGTCGGAAAGGCGATCAGCGACAGCTCCCGCACGGGCACGCCGTCCTGCTTGGCGGGCGGGCGCAGGATGGTGAAATGCACCAGATCGACGGACGGGTCGGCCTTCAGAAGGTTGCGCCAGGTGCGCTCGCCCGGATGCGGCTCGCCCGAGACCAGCAGCACCCGCAGCCGGTCCCGGACCCCGTTGACGGAGAAGACCGCGCTGTTGTTTCGGTCGGTCAGCTCGCCCGGACGGGGGACGGCGGTCAGCTCGACCACATTGGCGCCGCCATGGGCGATCTCGATGGGGATCGAGACAGTCTCGCCCACGCGGGTCACCTTGTCCGCGACCTTGACCCCATCCACCGAGACGACGAGGTCGACCAGCCGGCCTCCATCCGGCGACGGCGCGCCCAGCTCCTCCACATGGGCGGTGATCGTCGCCTCCTCGCCCACCAGCCCGAAGGCGGGGGCGGAATCGAGCGCGAGGCGGCGGTCGAACTCCCCGGGCTCGCCCGTCAGGACCGTGTGGACCGGGCCGGGGAAGCCCGCCATCAGATCGGGGTCGTGGGTCCGCCCGTCGGTGATCAGGATCGCGCCCGCCACGCGGTCGGCGTCGACATCCTCCACCGCCTCGGACAGCGCCGTCAGCAGCCGCGTCCCCGCATCCGCCCGCGCGCCGCCGACCGGCCCGCCGCCATCGCCGACGCGGATCTCGCGCAGTTCGAAATCCGGCGCGCCTTCTCCCGCATCGGCCAGCGCGCGCAGTTCGGCGCCGAGCGCCGCGGCCGCCTCCGCCGTCTGAGCCCGGCGGTCGCGCACGGACTGGCTGGAGCTTTCGTCGATCACCAGAAACGCCACGTCGGGCAGCGGATCGCGCAGCTCTTCCAGCAACACGGGATTGGCCAGCGCGCCAAGGATCAGCGCGAAGCCAAGCGTCCTGAGGGAAAGCCCTACGGGCCGCGCCCCGCACACGAGCCCGAGCGCGATTGTGACGAGCCCGGCCAGTCCAAGGGCTGCGATCACCGTCCAGGGCACAAGCGGCGAGAAGACGATGCTGGTCGCCATGCTCAGTTCCCCAACCGCTCAAGGAGCGCCGGCACATGCACCTGATCCGACTTGTAGTTGCCGGTCAGCACGTACATCACCAGGTTGACGCCGAAGCGGAACGCCATCTCTCGCTGCCTGGGCCCCCGCCCGACGGGGACCAGAAACTGCCCCGCGTCATCCACCGCCCAGGCCGCCGCCCAGTCCGCCGAGCCGATCACCACGGGCGAGACGCCATCGGTGGCGGAACTGAACGGGCGTTGCGGGCGGCCTGACTCGTCGGCTGGCGGCGGCGCCTCGGCCCACACCGCGCCTCCGCGCCACCGGCCAGGAAAATCCTGCAACAGATAGAAGGTTCGCGTCAGCACGTGCCCCTCGCCCACCGGCGCCAGCGGCGGAAGGTTGAGGCCCGTGGCGAGGCGGCGCAGCGCGCGCTTGCCCGGTCCCTCGCCGCCGCGGCCGCCATCCATGTGCAGATCGCGCGTGTCCATCACGATCATGCCGCCGGTGCGCATGAAGGCGTTGAGCTTGGCGGCGGCGGCGTCCGAGGGGGTCGGCTGCGCCTCGGTCATCGGCCAGTAGAGCATCGGATAGAGCGACAGTTCGGCCGTCTCCAGATTGACGCCCACCGGCTCGGCCGGCTCCACCGCGGTGCGCGCGGCCAGAATGCGCGACAGGCCCACCAGCCCGGCGCGGCTGACGCCGTCGATCTGGTCGTCGCCGGTGATGACATAGGCGAGCACGGTGTTGTTGGCGGCGTAGAGCGCCTCGGCGTCGTCCGGCTGGCCCTGCGCCCGCGCCTCCATCGGCGCGGCGAGCGCCAGCGCGGCGGCGGCGAGCAGGAAAGCGATGGAGAGCGGCGCGGGCCCGTGGGCGCGACGGCGACGCAACCGCCCCGCGGCGGCCAGCGCGGCGACCCCGTCCATCGCCAGAAGGATCGCCGCCAGCGCCAGAAGCGGCGCCTTCAGCGCCGTTTCCGTGGTCTCGCCCAGCGTCTCGGCGACCGCGCCGGACGGGGCGTCGGCGACGCCTTGCAACTCGGTGTCCGACTTGATCATGCTGACCGCGGCGCCCGCCCCGTCCGCCATCCACAGACCCGGCGGCGCGTCTGCGCCGGGCGGCGCATCCGCCAACCGCGCGCCCATCACCGAAATCGGCGGCTCCGGCGCCGGGCCGACCGCGCCGAACCCGTCCACCGCGCGGGCCAGGTGCCATGAGCTCTGGCGCAGCTCCTCCGGGATTCCCGATTGCCCGAAACCGGCCGAGCCGGTGATGATCCGCTCCATCATCGAGACGAACAGGCCGGACAGCGGCAGCGAGGACCATTCGGCGTTGGCGGTGACGTGGAACAGCACCACCACGCCCTTGCCGCGCGCATCCGCGGTGACCAGCGGCGTGCCGTCGGTCAGCGCCGCCCAGGTTTTCCTCGGAAGCTCCGTATCCGGCTCGGCGAGCACTTGCCGCGTGATCGACACCTCGCCCGGCGGCGTCAGGCCGCGGAACGGGCTGTCTTCGGAGAAAGCGCGCAGGCCGCGCGGCTGGCTCCAGGCCAAGGCGCCGCCGATGTCGCGCCCGCCGGGTCGCACGCGCACCGGCAGCAGGGAATCGTCCAGCGCCAGCCCGCTTTGGAAATCGTCGCCCAGCGAGGCGGCGGCCAGTGTCGGCCCAGCGAAGCGGATCAGGCGGCCTCCCGCCTCCACCCAGGCGGTCAGCGCCGCCCGCTCCTCCGAGGTCAGCACGGCGACGTCGGCCAGAACGATCGCGTCCATGCCGCGCTCCACCAGCGGCTCGATACCGTCCTCGGTCAGCTGCGCATGCTGCGCCAGCGCCTTTCTCAGGTAGTGCAGGCTGGATAGCAGCGGTCGCTCGGAGCGGTCCGTTTCGGCCGAGACCAGTCCGACGCGAAGCTGGTGGATGGATTCGTCCGCCAACGCCACCGACGCCGCCGAGCCTCCGCCGTCGATTTCAAGACGCGTAATACGCTGCATCAACTCCAGCGGCAGGTCGAAGGCGCCCGTCGCGCGGTCCGCTCCCGGCTCGAAACGCAGCTCGATGGCGGCGAGGCGGCGCTCCATCTCCCCCTCCGCCGCGCCATAGGCGGCGACGCGGGCGAACTCCGGTCCATCGGCCCCAGCGCGGCGCAATGCAGCGACCTGCAGCGCGCCGTCCTCAAGCGCTGGCGGCGCCAGCGCGACGGCGGTCTCGGCCGGTATCGACAGCTTCAGCGGTCCGCGCGCCAGCAACGCCTGGGCCAGCCGCTCCGCGCCGTCCTCCGCCGAGTGCGCGAGCCCGTCCTGCAGCCAGATCGTCTCGCCGATCTCCACCTCGGCCCTGTCGAGCCAGTCGGCGAAGGCGGCCCGGTCCGGCGCCCAGGGGCGCGGGATCAGCCGCTCGACCCAGCCCCGCCATTCGGCCGCGGGCCGGGGCGCGAGCTTGAACTCTGGTCCGACCGGGTCGGCCAGAACATGAAGCGCGACGGGGCGTTCGGCCCGGTCCGCCTGCTCCAGCGCATCGAGGGCGGAGGCGCGCCGCTCAGCCCAGTCGGGCGCGCTGGCCCAGCCGCCATCCATCAGCAGCAGCACCGGACCCTGCCCGCTCAGCCGCGCGGTCGGGTTCAGGATCGGGTCGGCGAAGGCGAGGATGACGGTCGAGATCAACGTGATCCTGAGCGCCAACAGCCACCAAGGCGTGCGGTCCGGCGTCCGCTCCGGATCGATGAGGCCCAGCAGCAGGCGCACGCCCGGAAATCGTTCGCGCCGCGGCCGCGGCGGGATCGCGCGCAAGAGCCACCACAGGATCGGCAAGGCGGCCAGCGCGGCCAGCAGCCACGGATTGAGGAACGCCAGAGACCCGATGCTCAGCATTGGCTCACCATCGGCCCGAGGCCCGGCCGCCGATCGCCGTGTAGAGCCACAGCAGCGCTTTCCGGGGGCTCTCGTCCGTATGATGGGTCAGGCTGCGCCAACTCGCCCGCCGCGCCATATCGTTCAACGCCGCCCGGCGCTCGGCCAGACGCTGGCGATAGGCGTCCCGCAGCGCCGCGGCGCGCTGGGTCTCGAACTCAACTCCGCCGCCCATGCTCTCGAAAATCAGTCGCCCGTCGAAGGGAAAGCCCTCCTCCCATGGGTCCATGATCTGAACGTACGCCCCCGAGACGCCGGAGTCCGCAGCGTATCTGAGCGCGTCGAACACAGTGTCGCGAGGCCCCATGAAATCCGAGAAGAAGACGACCCGGCCGCCACGGGCGTAGCGCACGCGGGGCGCGCCGCCGTAATCGGGCCTTGTGTCGTCATCCGGGTCCGGCGCGGCGCTCAATGCGGCGCTCATCCGCCTGAGCTGCGCCTCGCCCCCGGCCGGGCGCTCGGCGTCGGTGCCGACCAGCGACACGCGCTCCCCACCCCGGATCAGCAGCACGCCCAGCGCCAGCGCCAGCAACGCGCCCCGGTCATGCTTCGTGCGCGGCGCGCCCTGCGAGCGGTAGTCCATCGACTTGGCGTCATCGACCCACAGCCAGACGGTTTGCGCCGCCTCCCACTCCATCTCGCGGATATAAAGCTTGTCGGATCGGGCGGACCGCCGCCAGTCGATCGCCGTCATCGGGTCGCCGGGAGAGGCCTTGCGGTACTGCCAGAACGTCTCTCCCATACCCGGCAGGCGCCGGCCATGCACGCCCTGCACCACCGAGGCGGCCA
>QKHF01000002.1 GCA_003250135.1 Paracoccaceae bacterium
ACGGATCAGACGCTTCAAGATGGGAGTTCAGACTCTCTTCGGTTTACGCAAACTCGTAATCTTCATCCCCTATCGGTACGCCGACAGTCTACCGGACGCGTCGGGCGTCTATCAGGAGATCGAGGCGCTGATGGCGGAGCGGCGTGGCGCCTTCGACGAGGTGCTGGCGCGGATTGACGAATACGCCGGGCCGTTGGCGGTGCTCGCGGGGCCGCCGCCCGCGCCACGTTGGGCGCAGGATTGGTTCCCGCGGCTGGACGCGGTGGCCGCCTATGCACTGATCCGTTCGAAGCCGCCAAGACGAATTCTCGAAGTGGGATCAGGGCATTCCACCCGGTTTCTGGCGCGCGCGCTGAAAGATGCGGGCGCTGACGCGGAGCATTTTTGCATCGATCCCGCGCCCCGCGCAGCCTTGCTGGACCTGCCGGTCACATGGCGAAACGAGGTGCTGTCGGAGGATCATCTTCCTCTCTTCGCGGAACTCGAGGCAGGCGACGTGGCGATGTTCGACTCCAGCCATCTGCTGCTGGAAGGATCCGATGTGGACATCCAACTGAACCGCATCCTGCCGGGCCTGAAGCCGGGCGTGCTGGTCCATATCCACGACGTGTTTTTGCCCGATCCCTATCCGTTGGACTGGAAATGGCGCGGCTACGCCGAGCAGTCTGGCCTCGGTGGCTGGATCGCGGGGCGGGGGGCCGAGATCGTCTTCGCCAGCCGCTACGCCGCGACCCGCATGGGCGCCGAGCAGCGCCCCGCCATAGCTGCTCTGCCGACGACCGGCGCGCCAAGCTCCAGCCTGTGGCTGCGGCGGCTCTGACGCGCTCGGCCCTTGCCCCCGGCGTCAGGCGAGGCTAGACGCCGGCCATGGCAGGAACCGATCACAGCATGGAAGCCGAGTGGAGCCGCGAGGCGCCCGCGATCATCCTCGTCGAGCCGCAGATGGGCGAGAACATCGGCGCGGCGGCGCGGGCGATGTGGAATTTCGGGCTGCGCGACTTGCGCATCGTCTCGCCGCGCGACGGCTGGCCCAACGAGCGCGCGGTCGCCATGGCGTCGGGCGCGACGCCGGTGATCGACAACGCCCGCATCTATGACAGCACCGCCGAGGCGGTGGCCGATCTGCATTACGTCCTCGCAACCACCGCCCGTCCGCGGGAGATGATCAAGACCGTCTTCACGCCTGAGCGCGCCTGCGAGGTGATGCGGGAGAAGACGGGGCGAGGCGAAAAAGTCGGCCTTCTGTTCGGAAAGGAGCGCACCGGACTGGAGAATGACGACGTGGTGCGCGCCAACGCCATTGTCAGCGTGCCGGTGAACCCGGCCTTCGCCTCGCTGAATCTCGGGCAATGCGTGCTGCTGCTCAGCTATGAATGGCGGCGGCTGACCGGCGACGCGGAGCCGGAAGTCGAAACGATGGGGCGGACGGAGCCTGCGACCTCGGACGATGTAGACCGGATGCTGGTCCATCTGGAGGAGGAACTGGATGACGCCCACTTCTTCTACCCGGAGCACAAGCGCCCCTCGATGCAGGCGTCTCTGCGCAATATTTTCCGCCGCGCGCCGCTGACCGATCAGGACGTGCGCACGCTTCGGGGGGTTATTCGCGCGCTCTCCACCTATCGCAAGCGCAGCTAGGCTTGCCGGTCCCGGCCCTGCGGGATACATGCGGGGCGCAGATTTCAGGGGGACGCCCGCCCAAATGTCGAAAAAGCTCGTGTTCGAAGAGGTCGGCGAGAAGTCGACCGCCCAGAGCAAGGCCCCGGCGCCGGATGCGGCCGAGGCGAAGAAGCGCGCCCATCGTCGTCTGACGGCTCGCTGGCTGATCACGCTGGCGGGGCTGGTGGCGCTGATGGTGCTGGTCGGCGGGCTGACCCGGCTGACCGAAAGCGGCCTCTCGATCACCGAGTGGAACCTGGTGACCGGCGTGCTGCCTCCGCTGAACGACGCCGCCTGGGCCACCGAGTTCGCCAAATATCAGCAGATTCCCCAGTTCGGCGCTCTCAACCCGGACATGACGCTGGAGGAGTTCCGCACAATCTATTTCTGGGAATGGGGCCACCGGCAACTCGGCCGCTTCATCTTCCTCGCATGGCTGCTGCCGTTCCTGTTCCTGGCGGCGACCAAGCGCGTCCCGCCGGGCTGGGGAGGGCGCCTGTTCGGGCTTGGCGCGCTGATCGTCATTCAGGGCGCGATCGGCTGGTGGATGGTGACATCCGGCCTGAATGAGCGCATCTCCGTCGCGTCCTACCGGCTGGCGATACATCTGGGCCTCGCCTTTGCGCTGTTCGGCCTGCTGATCTGGCAGGCCAACCAGCTGCTGCGCGAGGATTGGGAGTTGTTGCAGGCCCGCCGTCAGCGCGACGCAGGGCTCACCATGCTGGGCGGCGTGGTGATCGGCCTGCTGTTCCTGCAAATCCTGCTGGGTGCGCTGGTCGCCGGGATCGACGCCGGCCGGGGCTATATCGACTGGCCGCTGATGGGCGGTGAAATCCTTCCCTCCGAAAGCTTCGACTACGAACCGCTCTGGACCAATTTCTTCGAGAACCCGGCGCTGGTGCAGTTCAACCATCGCGTCGGCGGGTATCTGGCGTTCTTCGTCATCGCGCTCTTCTGGCTGAAGAGCCGGGGCTCGGCTCTGACGGCGATGAAGAACTGGGCGAGCTGGGCCCTGGTCGCGGCTTTCGCGCAGGTCTCGTTCGGGATCGTCACGGTCATGAACGCCGCGCCTTTGCACTGGGCGGCGATCCATCAGGCCGTCGCGCTGGCGCTGTTCGCGCTGGTCATTCGCGCCCGGTTCGAGGCCGCCTATCCCGCCCGTCAGGGGATCGCGCGCGGGCAGGGGGGCAAATAAGCGGTATTCAGATACCGTGCCTGCACTTGACTGAGTTTGTTGACGTTTTCGCGCCTGTTTCAGCTTGACTTGGGCGCGGGGCGCAGTAGAACCCGCGCCGAAGCGCTCGGTCGGGTCCGCCTGTCCGCGCAATTGTAGTGCAACACGCCGGGCCTGGTTTCCGGCGACGGACGGACGGTAGATATGAAGACGTACTCCGCCAAACCGGCCGACATCGAGAAGAAGTGGGTCATCATCGACGCCGAGGGCGTCGTGCTGGGCCGCCTCGCCGCGATCGTCGCCACCCGCCTGCGCGGCAAGCACAAGGCCACGTTCACGCCCCATATGGATATGGGCGACAACGTGATCATCGTGAACGCCGACAAGGTTCAGCTGACCGGCGCCAAGCGTACGGACAAGACCTATTACTGGCACACCGGACATCCGGGCGGCATCAAGTCCCGCACGGCCGAGCAGATCCTGGAAGGCAAGTATCCGGAGCGGGTCGTCTTCAAGGCGGTGCAGCGCATGATGCCGGGCGGTCCGCTGACCCGGAAGCAGCTGTCGAACCTGCGCGTCTACGCCGGGACCGAGCATCCGCACGAGGCCCAGCAGCCCGAGGCGCTGGACGTCAAATCCATGAACCCCAAGAACACGCGGAGCGCCTGATCATGGCTGCAGACATCAAGTCTTTCGAGGACCTCGAGGGCGGCGCCGAGGGCGTCATCGTTGAAGAGGCGATCGCGCGTGAGCCGGTCCGTGACGAACTGGGCCGCTCCTACGCGACCGGCAAGCGCAAAGACGCGGTCGCCCGCGTCTGGGTCAAGCCGGGCTCGGGCCGCGTGACCGTCAACGGCAAGGAGCTGGACAAGTACTTCGCCCGTCCCGTGCTGCAGATGGTCGTGGGCCAGCCCTTCAAGATCGCCAATGTCGATGGCCAGTTCGACGTCATGGCCACCGTCAAGGGCGGCGGCCTGTCGGGCCAGGCCGGTGCGGTCAAGCACGGCATCTCCAAGGCGCTGAGCCTCTATGATCCCGAGCTGCGCTCTCCGCTGAAGGCTGCCGGCTTCCTGACCCGCGACAGCCGCGTGGTCGAGCGCAAGAAGTACGGCAAGCGCAAGGCCCGCCGCAGCTTCCAGTTCTCGAAGCGCTAAGGCGTTATCAGCGAGTTTCGAAAGGGCCGTCCCACCGGGGCGGCCCTTTTCACGTTCTGGGGACGTCGGTCGATAGGTCAGCCGGCTGGCGCTTGCGCCTTCACCTTCTGGCTTCGCCACAGGATGAAGAGGCCCGAGACGACGATCAGGCCGCAGCCGACCAGCATTGGAAGCTCCAGCCGCTCTCCGAACAGCAGGACGCCGCAGGCGACGCCAAAAATGAGGCGCGTGTACCGGAACGGCGTGACGGCGGAGACCTCTCCGGTCCGCATCGCCTTCATCAGCGCCGAATAGGCCGAGACGCCCGCAGCGACCGCGCCGGCCAGATAAAGCGCGGCGTCGGCGCTCGGCCGAGCAAACGCCGTCTGATCCCAGGCGGAGAATGCGGCGCCCGCGACAACGACCGCCACGAAGCCGTAGAATCCCAGGATTGTCGTGCCAAGCGAGGCGGGGGCGGCGCGGCTTGCGAGGTCCCGCCCGGCGAAACCCAGCATGCCGAGGACCGCGAGGAACGAGAGCGTCGAGAAGCTGTCGGCGCCCGGACCGATGATGATGACGACGCCCGCCAGCCCGATGAAGATGGCCGCCCATCGCCGCCAGCCGACTTTTTCGCCGAAAACCAGAGCGGCGCCGGCGACCACGACAATCGGTGTCGCCTGAAGGATCACCGTCGCCGCCGAAAGGGGCGTCAGGGTGATGGCCAGCGCATAGAACAGGCGGCCCAGAACTTCGAAGACCGCGCGGGCGCGCATCGGGCGCGACACCACGTCGGGAGCGAACAAACGGTCGCGATTGAGCCGCGCGAGGCAGGCGAATGCCAGCGCCCCGCCGGATCCGAACAGGACCAGAATCTGACCGACCGGAAGCGTCTGCGACGCCGCCTTGATGAACACATCCTCGACTGCGAAGCCGGCCATGGCGGCGACCATCCACAGGCTGCCGATCACGTTGGCCCGGCGGAGGATGTCGACATGCGTCGTCAAGGCGGCTCTTGTCCTGGTCGGGGTTCTTCCCGGGGCATCGAGTGCGTGAATTTTCCCGATCCGTCAATCCGGAACGCCCTGCGCGCCCCTGCCCGTGGATTTTGGCTGCGAAAGACACTATCGCTAGAGCCTCTACTCCCAGAACGCATCAAGCCACGGCCACGCATTTGACCGACCCGAATATCCCGTCTGGCGTCGCTCCCGGTCCGATCGGCGTGTTCGATTCCGGGCTCGGCGGGCTCAGCGTGCTGCGCGCCTTCGAGGCGCGGCTTCCCGATCAGGCCTTCGTCTATCTGGGCGATCACGCCAATGCTCCCTATGGCGACCGGCCGGCCGAGGAGATCAGGCGACTGACCATGGCGGGGGTGGAGCGCCTGTTCGACGAAGGCTGCGATCTGGTGATCCTGGCCTGCAACACCGCTTCGGCGGTGGCGCTCAGGTGGATGCAGGAGAAATGGCTGCCCTTCGCCGGGCCCGAGCAGCGAGTGCTCGGTGTCTTCGTTCCGGTGATAGAGGCGCTGACCGGCAGGAACTGGGGTTACCTGGGGCCGCCGACGCCCGCGCGGGTCAAGCGCGTCGCCCTGTTTGCGACCGAGGCGACTGTCGCCAGCGGCGCCTTCACGCGAGAGCTGCGGTTGCGCGCCACCGGCGTCGAGGTGCTGGAGACGTCCTGCCCCGGCCTCGTGGATGCGCTGGAGGGCGGTCAGCGGGGCCTGGCCGAGGAGATCGCGGAACTCGCGGTCCAGCACGCGCTGAAGACCATGCCGTTCCCGGATGCGGCGGTGCTCGGCTGCACGCATTACCCGCTGGTCGAGGACGCGTTCCGCGACGTCCTGCCGGACGAGACGGAGATTCTCTCGCAGCCCGAGATCGCAGCGGAGAGCCTGGCCGATTATCTGGTCCGGCATCCGCGATTCGCCGGGGCGAAGGGAGAGGACCTTCGCCTGACCACCGGCGATCCCGGCCGGGTGACTGCGCAGGCTCGGGCTCTGTTGGGCGCGCACCGGCCGTTTCAGAGCGCCTGACGGGGTGTGACTCCGCGGCGCCTCAATCCCCGCCGGTCGCGACGTAAGATTGCCGGGCCGCATTCAGTTTTGTAGATAACGCGGCACGGGGGCGACCGCCCCATGACAGGTGGAGACGGATATGACGGACGCGCCATTCAAAATCGCGATTCTCGGGGCCAGCGGCTATACCGGGGCGGAGTTGGTGCGTCTGATCGCCAATCACCCGTGGATGGAGATCAAGGCCCTCACCGCCGATCGGAAGGCCGGCATGACCATGGCGGAAGTGTTCCCGCATCTCGGCCATCTGGACCTTCCGCCGCTGCAGCGGATCGAGGACCTCGATTTCTCGGCGCTGGACCTGATCTTCTGCGCGCTGCCGCATGGCGCGACGCAAGAGCTGGTGTCGAAGCTGCCCGAGACGGTGAAGGTGGTCGACCTGTCCGCTGATTTCCGGCTCCGGAACCCGGCCGAGTACAAGAAGTGGTACGGGCTCGACCACACGGCGGTCGAATTGCAGAAGACGGCTGTCTATGGCCTGCCAGAGTTTTACCGGGACGAGATCTCAGGCGCGCGGCTGGTGGCGAATACCGGCTGCTATGTGGCGACCTCTCTGCTGGCGTTGCTACCCTTGCTGCAGGCCGGGGTGATCGATCCGGACGACATCGTGATCGACGCCAAGTCGGGCGTCTCCGGCGCCGGGCGGGCGGCGAAGGAGGCGATGCTGTTCACCGAGGTGTCCGAAGGCTTCTCGGCCTATGGCGTCGGCGGCCACCGGCACATGGGCGAACTGGACCAGGAGTTCTCCAAGGCGGCGGGGCGGCCGGTGCTCTGCGCCTTCACTCCGCATCTGATCCCCATCAACCGGGCGATCTTCGCGACGATCTACGTGAAGGGCGAGGCGGACGAAATTCATCAGACGCTTACGGCGAAATACTCAGGTGAGCCCTTCATTCATGTCCGGGCCAAGGGCACTGTTCCGCGCTCGCACGAGGTTCGGGGCTCAAACCTCTGTCATATTGGCGTTGTCGCCGATCGGCGGCCGGGGCGGAGCATCGTCATCTCGACCCTCGACAACCTGATGAAAGGGGCCTCCGGACAGGCGCTTCAGAACGCCAATCTGATGCTTGGACTGCCCGAGACGATGGGGCTGGAGGCGGCGCCGCTTTTCCCGTGAGCATTTTTGAGTCTGAACACTCGCCAATAACCGTCAGAACTTGCTAAGTTATCGGTCAGGAATTCTGGTCGAGGGCTTGGTGCGATGATCCGCATATTGCTGACGCCCTTTCGGGTCGGCGGCAAGGCCGTGATGCGGTTCAATCGCAATGACGGTGGGCCGATGGCGGGGTATATCGCCTATACCTCGCTTCTGGCCCTGTTCCCGTTCCTGATCTTCGCCTCGGCGCTGGCGGGCGTCACCATGGGGCCGGAAGAGACGGAGAGGATCATACAGGGCCTGTTCAAGCTGGCCCCGGATCACATCATTCGCACGTTGGAGCCGGTCGCGCGCGAGGTGCTGGGGCGCCCTCGCGGCGGCGTGCTGACGCTCTCGGCGATTGGCGCGGTCTGGGTTGCGTCCTCGGGCTTCGAGGCGTTCCGCGTCGCCTTCGACCGCGCTTACAAGGCGACGGACCCGAGACCCGTCTGGGTGACGCGGGGCCTCTGCATCGCGTTCGTGTTCCTGGCGACGGCGGTGTTTCTGGTGCTGGGCGTGATTATCATCGCCGGACCTTTGATTCTCTATTTCGCCACCAAGCACCTGTCCCTGCACATTCCCATCGGAGTCGACACGCTTCGCTATACGATTGCGGCGGTCGTTCTTTCGGCCTTCCTGTTGCTTCTGCACCGGACGCTGCCGGCGCGACGGCTGAAAACGAGGGAGCTTTGGCCCGGCGTCATCGTGACGGGCGCGATCCTGCTGGCCGCCGCGTCGCTGTTTTCGGTTTATCTCCGCTTCGCGCCCAATTACACGGTCACCTACGGCGCGCTCGCTGGCGTGATCCTCACGCTTTTGTTTTTCTACGTCGCCGGAGCGGCCATTATCTTCGGGGCCGAGGTCAACGCGACGCTCAGCGACGAACGCGCGGAGCGGCGGGCCAGGAGAGAGAACCCGCCCTCTATCGACGATGCAGGCGGCGCGGCCGACTAGACAAGCGCAACAAAAGACGCTTGGAGTGCTGATCCATGGTGATGACGCGGAAAAAGAAACAGCGGATCGTGCTGGTGAGCGTGGGGCTTGGCCTGCTGGCCGCCGCCACCGCATTCGCCGTGATCGGCACGCAGGAGGCCGCCTCTTTCTTCCGCACGCCCACCGAGATCGCCGAGGCGCCGCCGTCGCCCGACACCTATCTGCGCATCGGCGGTCTGGTGGCCGAGGGCAGCTGGACGAAGGGCGCCACTCACACATTCAGGGTCACCGACACTGTGGCCGAGGTCGAAGTCACCTATACCGGCATCGTGCCGGACCTGTTCCGCGAGGGGCAGGGCGTGGTTGCGCGGGGCTACTATCGCAACGGCGTTTTCGAGGCGGACGAGATCTTGGCCAAGCACGACGAGTCCTATGTCCCCAAGGAAGTGAAAGACGCCCTGGAGGATGCGGGCCAGTGGAAGCCGAATTCGTGACGCTTCAGGATTTTGACGCATGACCGCCGAACTGGGCCATTTCGCGCTGATCCTCGCCTTCGCCATCGCTTTGGCGCAGGCGGTGGTTCCGCTGGTCGGTGCGCAAAGGCGCTGGTCCGACTGGATGGCGCTGGCTGGGCCGGCGGCCGGGGCGCAGTTCTTCCTGATCGCGCTCGCCTTCGCCGCGCTGACGCGCGCCTTCGTGACGTCGGATTTCTCCGTGGCGCTGGTGGCGCAGAATTCGAACTCGCTGAAACCGATGCTCTACAAGGTTTCCGGCGTCTGGGGGAACCACGAGGGCTCGATGCTGCTCTGGGTGCTGGTGCTTAGTCTGTTCGGCGCGCTAGTGGCGTTGTTCGGCCGCGAGCTGGCGCCGGGGCTGAAGGCGCGGATGCTGGCCGTTCAGGCGATGATCGGCTCGGCGTTCCTGGGCTTCATCCTGTTCACCTCGAATCCGTTCACGCGCCTGCCGAGGCCGCCGGTGGACGGCGCGGACCTAAACCCGCTGCTGCAGGACCCGGGCTTGGCCTTCCATCCGCCATTCCTCTATCTCGGCTATGTGGGGCTTTCGACGGCGTTCTCCTTCGCCGTCGCCGCGCTGATCGAGGGGCGGGTGGACGCCGCTTGGGCGCGCTGGGTGCGGCCTTGGGTGCTGCTTGCGTGGATCACGCTGACCATCGGCATCGCGCTCGGGTCCTACTGGGCCTATTACGAGCTTGGCTGGGGCGGCTGGTGGTTCTGGGACCCGGTGGAGAACGCCAGTTTCATGCCGTGGCTGATCGCGTCGGCGTTGCTGCATTGCGTGGTCGTGGTGGAAAAGCGCGACGGGTTGAAGAACTGGACCATCCTGCTGGCGATCCTCGCATTCTCGCTCAGCCTGATCGGCACGTTCATTGTGCGCTCTGGCCTGCTGACCTCGGTGCATTCCTTCGCCTCCGATCCGACGCGGGGCCTGTTCATCCTGCTGATTCTGTTCGTGGCCATCGGCGGCTCGCTGGCGCTTTATGCGTGGCGCGCGCCTCAGATGCGTTCGGGCGGGGTGTTTGCGCCGGTCAGCCGCGAAGGCGCGCTAATCCTCAATAACCTATTTCTGACAGTGGCTTGCGGAGTTGTCTTCATCGGTACGTTGTGGCCGCTGGTGCTGGAGATGGCGACGGGCGAGAAGATCTCGGTCGGCGCGCCGTTCTTCGACAAGGCGTTCACGCCGATGATGGTGCTGCTGATCGTGGTCCTGCCCGTGGGCGCCATGCTGCCGTGGAAACGGGGCGATCTGGGCAGGGTGATGCCGAAGCTCTACGCGGCGCTCGGCCTGTCGCTGGCTGTGATGGGGGCGGTCTTCGCCGGAGGGAAGCGCGCCGTTGGCGCCGGTGGGGATGGCGTTGGCGGCGTGGCTGATCCTCGGCGCGTTGACCGATCTGGCGGAGCGGGTGCGGCTGGGCCGAATTCCAGCGGGCGAAAGCCTGCGCCGCCTCAGGGGCCTGCCGCGATCGGAATGGGGCAAGTCCATCGCCCATGCGGGTTTCGGGTTGACGGTGATGGGCATCGCCGCTGTTTCGGCCTGGGAGGCTGAGGATATCCGATTGGCCAAGCCGGGTGATGTGATCGCGCTTTCCGGCTATGAGATCACCTTCGACCGTGTCGAGCGGGTGCAGGGGCCGAACTGGACCGCCAGCCGGGGCTTCTTCACCCTCAGCCGCGGCGGCAAGGAAATCTCGCAGCTCACGACGGACAAGCGA
>QKHF01000277.1 GCA_003250135.1 Paracoccaceae bacterium
CGAACGCGCCCTGACCCGCCTGTCTCTGGACCGTGGCGGACCGCGCGACCTCTCGGCGCTGCGCGAAGGGTTGCGACAGGCGGGCGCGCTGTCGGAAACCCTGCGGTCTACCCTTGGCGTCGATGGCCCGGCGGAGCTGACCGAGGCGGCGGCGGCGTTGTCCGGCCACTGCGAGACCGTCGGCCTGCTCGACGCCGCGCTGGTCGAAGAGCCGCCCCTGCTGTCCCGCGACGGCGGCTTCGTCGGCAAGGGTCATGACGCTGAGCTGGACGAGGCCCGCGCCCTTCGCGACGAGGGCCGCGGCGTGATCGCCTCGCTTCAGGCGCGCTACGCCGAGGAGACCGGGGTCGCCAGCCTGAAGGTGAAGCACAACAACGTGCTCGGCTATTTCATCGAGACCACCGCCAAGCACGCCGAGCGCATGCTGGCGTCGCCGCTGTCTGAGGCCTTCATTCACCGCCAGACGACGGCCAGCGCGGTGCGCTTCACCACCGTGGAGCTGAGCGAGCTGGAGACCAAGATCCTTAACGCGGGCGGCCGGGCGCTCGGGATCGAACAGCGCATCTTCGGCGAGCTATGCGCCGCGGTGCTGGACCGCGCGCCCGCGATCGGAGAAGCGGCCCGCGCCCTCGCCCGGGTCGACGTGGCGGCCGCCATGGCGCGGCTTGCGACGGAGGAGAACTGGACCCGGCCCGAGATCGCCTTCGAGCGGGACTTCATCGTCCGCTCCGGGCGGCACCCGGTGGTCGAACGCGCCCTTCGCCGCGAGGGCGGCGAGCCCTTCATCGCCAATGACTGCGACCTGACCGCCGACGCCCCGCACGAGGAAGGCGGCGATCCCAAGCCGATCTGGCTGCTGACCGGCCCGAATATGGCCGGCAAGTCGACTTTCCTGCGCCAGAACGCGCTGATCGCCATCCTCGCGCAAATGGGCGCTTACGTCCCCGCCGCCTTCGCCCGCATTGGCGTGGTGGACCAGCTGTTCAGCCGGGTCGGCGCGGCGGACGATCTGGCCCGCGGGCGCTCCACCTTCATGGTCGAGATGGTGGAGACCGCGGCGATCCTCAATCAGGCCGGGCCGCGCGCGCTGGTGATCCTGGACGAGATCGGCCGCGGGACGGCGACCTATGACGGGCTTTCGATCGCCTGGGCGACGCTGGAGCACCTGCACGACGTCAACGACTGCCGCGCTCTATTCGCCACTCATTATCATGAACTGACCGCTCTCGCCGGACGGCTGGAGGGGCTGAAGAACGCCACCGTCGCCGTGCGCGAATGGGAGGGCGAGATCGTCTTCCTGCATGAGGTGCGCGACGGCGCCGCCGACCGCTCCTATGGCGTGCAGGTGGCCAAGCTGGCGGGCCTGCCCGCCCCGGTGATCGCCCGCGCCCGCGATGTGCTGGAGGCGCTCGAATCCGGCGACCGCGAGGGCGGCCGCGCCGAGGCTTTGATCGACGACCTGCCGCTCTTCAGCGCGCCGCCGCCGCAAAAAGCGCCGCCGACACCCGCCGGGCCGAGCGCCGCCGAAGCGCGACTGGCCGAGCTTGATCCGGACGCCATGACCCCGCGCGAGGCGCTGGACGCGCTCTATGAACTCAGGGCGCTCAACCGCAAGGCGGCGGGCGGCGACTAAGCCCCGCTCAGGCGTCGAACTCGGCGCGATCTGTGGATAACCCTGTCACAAAGCCAGAAATTCGGGGATATCGCCTAAAAACACGGCCTTTGGGCCCTTCCCCCGCTTGACTTTGACCGGCGCGGCGGACTCAAAGGCATTCAGGTGAGTGTGACCATAACCAATAGGGAGAATACAGGTGAAGAAAGACGAACTCGTCTCCGCCGTCGCGGAAGCCAGCGGCGAAACCAAGGCCAGCGTCAACGCCGTTCTCGGCGCCCTGTCGGGCGTCGCCGAGTCTGCGCTGAAGAGCGGCAAGGCCGTGTCGATCCCCGGCGTCGGCAAGCTGGACGCCGCCGAGCGCGCGGCCCGCGAAGTGCGCAACCCGCAGACCGGCGAGACGAAGATGGCCCCGGCCCACATGGCGCCCCGGTTCAAGTTCTCCGCGCCGTTCAAGGCCGCGATCAAGGGCTGACCCCTTTCGAGCAGCGCCCGGCCTTCCGGCCGGGCGATCAAAGGCGCCGGACGATGGACCGGCGCTTTTTTTTGCGCAGGCGTCAGAACAGCGGGCCGCCCGGCCGGGTCAGTATGAACGCCGCCACCGCGCCCAGCGAGACCGCCTGAACCGCCACAACCCACAGCGACGCGCCCAGCGCGAACGGGATCGCGAAGCTCAGCGCCATCGCGACCAGCGCCGCCCGTTTGGACGCCGAACTGATCGCGCCCCCGTCGCGCCAATCGGCGATCGGCGGACCGAAGCGCGGATGGGTCATCAGCCAGTCGTGCAGCCGCTCGGAGCCGCGCGCGAAACAAGCCGCTGCGAGCAACAGAAAGGGCACGGTTGGCAGCAGCGGCAGGAAGGCGCCGACGATCCCCAGCGCCATCGAGACCAGACCGGCGATGATCCAGAGGCTTCGCATGGGGCGCATATAGCGCGAAACCGGCGCGGACCACTACGCCAGAAGCTGGCGCAGAATCGCATTAAGGACGGGGCGGCCCTGCGGCCCTGCGCCGTCGCCGCCAACCGGTCGCCCGCCAGCGCCGCCAGCCCGTCCTCGATCAAGGGCGCGATCCGCGCGTCTGCGATGGGCGCGCCTGCGAGACGGGCGTAGCGCGCAAGGTCCGCGCCCTCCGCCAGCCGCATCGCCATCATCAGGTATTCGACAGCCTGATCCGCGCCGCTCAGCGCCTCGACGCCCGAGCGCCCCGTTCCCTGCGCATCCACCGCCTTCAGCCACGCCGCCGGGTCGCGCAGCGTCTCCGTCGCCATCCGGCCCGCATTCGTTGTCATCCGCCCATGCGCGCCCGGCCCGACGCCGACATAATCGCCATAGCGCCAGTAGACCCGGTTGTGGCGGCTCTCGGCGCCCGGCCTTGCGTGGTTCGAGACCTCGTAGGCTGGCATGCCCGCCGCTTCGCAGACCTCCTGCGTCGCCAGATACATCTCCGCCGAGACCTCATCCGAGGGCAGGCCCCTCAACCCGCCCCGCGCGTGCAGCTCTCCGAACCGCGTCCCCGCCTCGATGGTCAGCTGATAGAGCGAGAGGTGGTCGATGGACATCGCCAGCGCCTCTTCCAGCTCCCCCCGCCACTGGGAAACGCTCTGGTTTTGCCGGGCGTAGATCAGATCAAAGCTCACCCGGTCGAAGGTCGCCCGCGCAATGTCGAACGCCGCCCGCGCCTCCGCCGCCGAATGCATCCGGCCCAGCGCCTTGAGGTC
>QKHF01000249.1 GCA_003250135.1 Paracoccaceae bacterium
TGGGCGAAGTGGAGCTGGCGGCCCGTCGCCGTCCTGCCCGGCGCGGCGGAAGCGGATTGGCGGGTGCTCCGCGATGAGGGCGGCGCGACCGAGTATTTGGCGGGCGGGCGGATGCTGGAGCTTCACCGGGCCGACGCGGAGGCCTATCACCTCAACCTCTCGACCGCCGAGCCGTCGATCTATGTCGCGATGCGACCCAAGGGGCCGGACCAGCCCTCGCCCGAGGGGGTGGACTACACGCTGACCTCGGTCACCGCCTCGCCCTATGAGGCGCAGGACGATCTCGACAGCGCCGAGCTTCTGGTCGAGCGAGTGCCGATGCCCGAGGGGCTGAAAGCATGGATCGGCGAGTTCGTCGATGCGCATTACACCGAGGAGCCGTTCAAGAAGCGCAAGCGGAAGAACTGGGTAGACGACCGCAAGGAGGACGGGCGCGGAGACCGGCGCATCCGGCAGGAGGCGGACGTCTATCGCACGCCGGCCTCGCTGCGCACGGCGACCGGCAAGGAGCCCGGCGAATGAGCGGCGAGAAGGATTTCCTCTCCCGCTGGTCGGCGCGGAAAACGGAAGCGCGCGAGGCGACTGAGTCGTCTGCGCCCGCCGATGCGGCGCAACCCGAACCGGCGTCTGAGATCTCGCCAGAGGAACTGGAGTCGCTGTCGGACGCCGAGTTGTGCGAAAAGCTGAACCTGCCTGATCCGGCGACTCTGAGCGAGGGCGACGACTTCAAGGTTTTCCTGGAGGCCAGCGTCCCCGAAAGGTTGAGGCGCGTCGCCCTGCGTCGCCTTTGGCGATCAAATCCGATCTTCAGCCGACTCGACGGCTTGGATGATTACGACGAAGACTTCCGCGCAGCGGGCGCGGCGACCGAGGCGGTCAAGACGCTTTACAGGGTCGGAGAAGGCTTCGCCAAGCAACTTCCTGAAGAGGCCCCGAAGACCGCCACAAATGCGGCATCCAGCGACGATGCGGACTCGGCGATTCAAAAAAATGCTGCGATGCGAGATATTTGCGGGCCAGAGCGCGACTCAGACGAGTCCGAAGAAAGTTCGACCGAATGCGGCAAGGCCGCTCCGCCGTCGGATTCCGAGGCGAAAGTCGAAGAATCGGAGTGCGGCAGGCGGTCGCAGATCACATCTCGGCGAATGTCATTCCGCTTCGTGGAAAAACCGAACAAGCGCGCGTGACGCGGCGCTGAACTGAACCACCCTTCCAAAACCGAGCGGAAAATGCGCAATTTTGGATTGTGCGCCGCAGCAAGGACGGGTCGAAAAGACCCCAATACCAAGGGAGGTGGGCGAGCGCATGGATGCGAACGCCATTGCGGCCGACGCCGCTGAGCCGACGAGCTTTCCACCCTCAGACGGGATTTCTTCGGCATTGCCGGATGAGGACCGGATGCGCGCGAGCTTCTACGCCCTGCTTGCCGCCCTTCTGGCGCGCCCGGCCGATAAGGACATGCTGGCCGCCTGCGCCGCTCTGGAAGGCGATGACGCGCCGCTCGGCAAGGCGGTCTCAACCCTCGCCCGGCTGGCGCGCTCTGCGCAGCCCCGTCAGGTGAACCGCGAATTCCATGACCTTTTCATCGGTCTCGGGCGCGGCGAGTTGCTGCCCTACGCCAGCTACTACCTGACCGGGTTCCTGCATGAAAAGCCGCTGGCCAAGCTGCGCGGCGACATGATCGATCTGGGCATCGAACGCGCCGAAGGCGTCGCCGAGCCGGAAGACAACATCGCCTCGCTGATGGAGATGATGGCGGGGCTGATCCGCGGCGAATTTGGCGCCGTCCCGGAGGCGCGCCAGCGCGACTTCTTCAACACGCACATCGCCCCCTGGGCGGAACATTTTTTCACGGATCTGGAGGGGGCGAAGGCGTCGGTGCTCTACGCCCCCGTGGGAACCATGGGTCGTCTTTTCATGGAGATCGAAAAGACCGCCTTCCGGATGGAGGCCTAGTCCTCAGGGAGAAAACCGCGACCCGGAAACCGGGCGCACAAAACAAGGAGGCTTATTTGACCGACAAGTCCACGGTTGAGACCAACAGGCGCGACTTCCTGCGCCTCGCCTCGGTCGGGGCGGCGGCGGCCGGAGCGGCCGCAGTCGCATCGGCGCCCGCGGATGCCGCGGAAGAGGCGCCGACAGAGCTTGGCTATCGCAAGACCAAGCATGTCGAGACCTATCTCGAGACCTGCCGGTTCTGAACCCGGTCAGGTCTCGATTGCATTTGGGCGGACGGTAGCGAAAGGCCCTGAAGCCCGCGAAATCGAGATCGGGAGAGAAACATGCTCAGGAGAAAGACCAACGGGGTAGCGAGACGCCCCCGTGTCGCGTCGGTCCTGACCCAGATCGCGAACGAGTCCGTCGATCGCCGCGCCTTCCTGCGCCGGTCGGGCCTCGCCGTCGGCGGTCTGGCGGCGGCCACCGCCTTCACTGGCGGAACCGTCAAGAAAGCCGCGGCCCAGTCGACCATGGCCGCAGCGATGAACACGGCCAAATCCGTATGCACCCACTGCTCGGTGGGCTGCACCGTCATGGCGGAGGTGCAGAACGGCGTCTGGGTCGGGCAGGAACCCGGCTGGGACAGCCCCTTCAACCTCGGGCGAGCGGCGCCTGAAATATCCGATGAAGCTGGTCAACGGCCAGTGGACCAAGATCAGCTGGGAAGACGCGATCAACGAGATCGGCGACCAGATGCTGAAGATCCGCAAGGAGAGCGGGCCTGACAGCGTCTACTGGCTGGGATCGGCCAAGCACAGCAACGAGCAAGCCTATCTGATCCGCAAGTTCGCCGCTTACTGGGGCACAAACAACGTCGATCACCAGGCGCGCATCTGCCATTCGACCACCGTTGCGGGCGTTGCGAACACATGGGGCTACGGCGCCATGACCAACTCCTACAACGACATCCACAAGTCGAAGGCGATCTTCATCATCGGCGGCAACCCGGCCGAGGCGCACCCGGTCTCGCTGCTGCACGTGCTGAAGGCGAAGGAGCAGAACAACGCGCCGCTGATCGTCTGCGATCCGCGCTTCACCCGCACCGCGGCCCATGCGGACGAGTATGTCCGCTTCCGCCCCGGCACGGACGTGGCGCTGATCTGGGGCATCCTGTGGCACATCTTCGAGAATGGCTGGGAGGACAAGGAGTTCATCCGCCAGCGCGTCTGGGGCATGGACCAGATCCGGACCGAGGTCGCCAAGTGGACGCCTGAGGAGACCCAGCGCGTCACAGGCGTGCCCGGAACCCAGCTGAAGCGCGTAGCGATGACGCTGGCCAACAACCGCCCCGGCACCGTGATCTGGTGCATGGGCGGCACCCAGCACACCAACGGCAACAACAACACCCGCGCCTACTGCATCCTGCAACTCGCCCTCGGCAACATGGGCGTCGCGGGCGGCGGCACCAACATCTTCCGCGGCCATGACAATGTGCAGGGCGCCACGGACCTCGGCGTCCTGGCGGACACGTTGCCGGGCTATTACGGCCTCGCCGCTGGGTCCTGGGCGCATTGGGCGAGGGTCTGGGAGGAGGACCTCGACTGGCTGAAGGGCCGGTTCGCCACCATGAAGGCGGGCGATGGGTCCGACCGGGCGATGATGAACGAGAAGGGCATCCCCGTCTCGCGCTGGATCGACGGCGTGCTGGAGGCGAAGGAGAACCTCGACCAGCCCGACAACACCCGCGCGATGGTGTTCTGGGGCCATGCGCCAAACAGCCAGACCCGGCTGACCGAGATGAAGACGGCGATGGAGAAGCTCGACCTTCTGGTCGTGATCGACCCCTACCCGACCGTCTCGGCGATCCTGCATGACCGCACCGACGGCGCCTATCTGCTGCCGGCGGCGACGCAGTTCGAGACC
>QKHF01000236.1 GCA_003250135.1 Paracoccaceae bacterium
CGGCATCGTGCTCGCCTCCGTGGCTGCGGCCGTCGTCTTCATCTGGATCATGGACGCGACCCAGTCTGAAGATGTGAAGGCGATCCTGCTGGATCGCGAGCGCTCCACCTGGCCGTTCACGGTGCAGAACGTGATGTGGGTGGTGTTCGCATTCGGCGCGGCGGAGCTGACCATCCGGTTTCTCGACGCGCGGGCCGAGCGGACTGAACTCTTCGCCGGGCATCTGCCGGAGGACGAGCGCACAATCCTGCAGGGCCCGGAGCTGCGCCTGACCTACGCCCGCATCCGCGATGCGATGACAGAGGACCCCAGCCGGGCCCGCCGCTATCTGCCGCGGTTGATCCAGCGCGTGATCGCGCAGTTCCAGACCACCCGCTCGGTCGAGCAATCCGCCGCGATCATGAACTCCAGCATGGAGCTTTATCTCCACGAGGTGGACATCCGCTACAACATGATCCGCTACGTGGTCTGGGCGATCCCGGCGCTGGGCTTCATCGGCACGGTGATCGGCATTTCTCTAGCGCTGAATTTCGCCGCCAACGTGGACCTGCAGGACCCCTCGCTGCTGGTGGAGCTGACCAAGCGGCTGGGCGTGGCGTTCAACACCACGCTGCTGGCGCTGATGATGTCGCTGCTGCTGGTGTTCGGGCAGCACAAGATCCAGGCCTTCGAGGAGCGGGTGCTTAACGAGAGCGGCCAGTACTGCCTCGATAACCTGATCAACCGGCTCTACGTGGGGTGAAATTGGGGGGTAAGCGATGAAGGCGGCCCGGCGCGCGGTGGCGGACACGTTGAGCGTCTCGGCGCTCGACCTCTTCGCCTCGGCCCTCGGCGTCTTCGTGGTGATGTTCATTATCCTGATGCCCTTCTACCTGAAGCGCCCATCGGTCGAGGCCGGTCTGGCGGGGGCCGAGGCGCGCCTCTCGGACGCGCTGGACGCGGCGGCCGAAGCTGAGCAGGGCGGCGCGGCGGCGCAAAGACGACTGGCGGCGGCGGAACGGGCCCTCGGCGGCGTCGCGGCCGAGACCGGCGAGAAACAGGCCGAACTGGAGGAGCTTGAAAAGGCGATGCAGGCCGCACAGGCGGCTCTGGCCGCGCGTCCGAAACCCCAGCGCAGCACCGTCAGCACCGCGCCGCGCGGCGGGGGCGACCTCGCCATCCAGCGGCTGGATCTGGTGATCGTGATGGACACGACCGGGTCGATGCGGGACGAGTTGCAGGACATCCAAGCGAGCCTCGGCTCCATCGCCCGCATCCTCAACAAGCTGTCGCCGGATTTGCGCATGGGCTTCGTCGCCTACAAGGACGTGGACGCGCCGCCCGTGTTGCGCACCTTCGCTCTCAGCTCGATGGATGGCGGCAACCTCAATCGCATTCTCGGCTTCGTGCGCACGCTGGACGCCCGCGGTGGCGGCGACGTGCCCGAGGCGGTGGACAAGGCGCTGGCCGCGGCCGTGGCGATGGACTGGCGGCCCGACGCCAACGGGCGGATCATCGTCATGGGCGACGCCCCGGCGCATCCCGGCGACCAGCGCAGTTCCTACAGCGTGGCGGAGGGGTTTGCGCGCGGGGCGACCGACGCCGGCTATGACCGGCGCGTGACTGCGATCACCACGGGCGGCGACGCCGCAACCCACGGCTATATGAGCCAGCTGGCCAAATCCGGCGGCGGCGAGATCGCCAGCCACCGCGGCGCGATGATCGAAAGCGTGCTGCTGGCGGTGCTGAAATAGGGGGAAGGGCCATGACCGGATATCTGGAAGGCGGATGGATCCTCGACGGGCGCGACGGCGCCGGGAAGCCCGTGCTGATCCGCATCGGCGATCGCGAACTGGTGGAGTCGGAGGAGGGCGTGACGCTCGGCCGCCATCCGGCGCTGGCCGATCACGTGATCGACGATCCCTCTGTCTCGCGCCGCCACCTGCGGCTGGGCATGCGGGATGGCGGTTTCACCATCGAGGACCTGAACTCGCTCAACGGCACCTTGATAGACGGGGTGGACGCGCCCGCCTTTCGCCTCGCCACGCTGGCCGAAGGGACGCGGATCGGCCTTGGTAAGGTGGAGCTGCGCCTGACGCGGGTCGCCGGATAGCGCCATGCGCCGCCCCAACCGCAGCATCGAGATCTTCTCCATGTCGGCGCTCGACGTGCTGGCGATGGCGACCGGGGCGTTCGTGGTCATCGTCACGCTGATGCTGCCCTATTACCAGCGAACGCTGGATGCGGAGGCCTCGACGGTCGAGGCGAAGCAGGGGGTCGAGACGGCAGAAGCGCGCAAGGCGGCGCTGGAGGAGGAGATCGCCTCGCTCAACGCCTCCGCAGGAGAGATCGAAAGCCAGGTGGAGGCGGCGGCGGCGAAGAACGCCGCGCTCGAAGAGCAGATCGCCGAGATCAAGATCAAGGTCGGCCAGTTGGAGGAGCTGGCGGCGCGCCCCGTCTCGCCGCGCAAGGACCCCCGCAAGATCGCCCAGACCTCTGTCATCAAGGAGCTGGACGTGGTGTTCGTGATGGACACGACCCGCTCGATGGAGCCCGCCATGCGCGATCTCGCACTGTCTCTGCGCGGCATCGTGAAGGTGCTCGAGCGGCTCGTGCCCTCGGTCCGGATCGGCTTCGTCTCCTACACCGACGCCGACACCGGCTATCGCCCGATCCACGCCCTGCCGCTGACCGACACGAAACTCGGATTGAACCAGGTGCTCGGGTTCGTCGGCGGACTCAGGCCGCCGCCGCGCGGCAGCCGCACCATCGACGAGGACATGGAGCTGGGCATCAACCGGGCGCTGGGCATGAACTGGCGCCGGTCCGGCAAGCAGGTGATGGTGGTGATAGGGGACGCCCGACCGCATCTTCAGGATCGCGGAGCAGCGATGCGTATGGCGCAGAGCTTTCGCGCCTCTGGCCAGAAACGGGCGGTCTCCACGCTCTTCGTCTCCACGCCATCTTCGCGGCGCCGGGGCGACGCGGCGCGCCCCTATTTCACGCAGCTCGCGGCGGTTGGCGGGGGCGAGTTCAACGATCACAGCGGCCGCATGTTCGAAAGCATCATCCTGTCGGTGCTGGTCGAGTAGCGGCGGCACTGGCCCCACCGGCGCAAATGTCGCGCCCCTTCGCGGGGCTTGATAAATCCCTGATTCCGCGAACATGATCACGTGGGGTGCGACCCTGGGGCAAAGGGGTGCGGGGCGCGGAAATGGTGTCCGACTGGCTGTGGGAAATACCAATCTGGGTCTGGGCGCCGGTCATTTTCGGCTTGCTCAAGATATCATATCTGGCGGGCCTCTGGCTGGGACGGCGGAGCCGGGTGCGCCGCGCGCCGGATGAACTGGACGACCGCGGGCAAGTGACGCTGGGCGCCATGCTTGCGCTGCTCGGGCTTTTGCTGGCCTTCACCTATTCCTTCGCCTTGAACCGCTTCGAGGATCGCAAGATCGCCCTGCTTGACGAGACGAATGCGATCGGCACCGCTTTCCAGTGGGCCGAGCTGACCGCCGAACCGGGGCGGACGGAGCTTCAGCGGCGCCTTCTGGACTACGCCAAAACCCGGGTGGTCAGCCCGGAGATTGGAAACGACGCCGTCGCGATCCGTCAGGCGATCAAGACGTCGCTGGCTGCGCTGAAGCAGCTTTGGCCCGCGGCAAAGGCGGCCGTCGGCGAACCGCCCTATGGGCCGGTGCAGGCGTCGACCGCCGCCTCGGTCATCGTGGTCGGCGATGTCGGCACGGCGCGCTTGACGGCGGGCTACTACCACATTCCGCCCATCGTGCTCGTCCTGCTTCTGCTGGTGATGTCGCTCGCGATCCTGTTGCTCGCCTATGGCGGCGGGCGGTGGAACACCGGCTCGGTGGTGCGGGCGAATGCCTTCATGGTGGTGTTGTCGGCGCTGCTGGTCGTGATCCTCGATTTCGACCGCGCGCGCTCGGGGTTCATCCAACTTGATGAACTTTCCCTGCACTCCCTGATCGCCGATATGGAGCGGGAGTTGGACGGGCGATGACGGCGGTGGTCAGATCGCCTCGTCTTGGGAGAGGCGCGCGCCGCGGGCCGTCGCAACGCCGGGCACCATCTCGCAGTCGATTCCGGCCGCGTCCAACGCCGCCGTGTCCCATGCTGGATCGCCGCCCATCAGAAGCGCGACCTGCTCGCCGCGCTTTGCGGCGGAGATGATCCGGGCGGTGATGCGTTCCGCCGGCCAGGCCGCTGCGCCCTTGGTCTCGCCTGTGAACACCCGTTCGGCGTCGCGTCGGGCGAGCTCCAGAACCTCCGCATCGACCGTGTCGTCGTAGTAGATCACGTCGGCTTCCTGCAGGCGCTGCACTGCGCGCAGGGTGACGAGATCGCGCGGGCCGGGGCCGGCGCCGATCAGGCTGACGAACCCCTCGCGCTTATCGGGCGGGCCGCCCGCCTCTATGGCGTCCTTGATCAGCTTCGCCGCCTCGCGCTCGCGTCCCGCGGCGTGGGCGCGCCGCGGCGCGCCGTCGAAGGCCCAGCGCCACAGCGCGCGGCGCAGCTGCGGCGTCAGGCGGTGGGCGACCGCGTCGCGCAGATGGGCCGCCAGCGCCACAAGCTCGCCGAGCCGCGGTTCCAGCATCTCCTCCAGCCGGGTCTTGATCTGCCGGGCGAGGACAGGCGCAGCCCCCTCGGTCCCGATCGCGATCACCAGCGGGTCGCGGTCGACGATCGAGGGAGTAATGGCGTCGCAGAGATCTGGCTGGTCGACCACATTGACCAGAGCGCCCGCCTGTTTCGCCAGCGCATGCAGCGCGGCGTCGGTTCCGGGGCAGCCGGTGGCGATGAAAACCAGAACGCTATCGCGGAACAGATCGGGCGTAATCGGCCCCTTGCGCCAGACGATGCGGCCCTCCGCCTCCAGCCCCGCGAGTTCCGGGTCCAGCTCCAGCGCCGCCACCTCGATTCGCGCGTCGGTCTTCAGCGCGAGGCGGGATTTCTGCGCGGCCTGCTCCCCGCCGCCGCAGATCACGATTCGCCGGCCGGTGGTGGTCAGGAACATCGGAAAGGTCTTCACGGGTGCTCCCTTCGGATCAAGCGGCGCGGGCGGGGTTGCGGTCGCGCCAGAGCTGGCGCGCCAGGTCCTCCGCGGCCGATAGTTCACGCGCCGCGCCTGCGGTGTAAAGCGCGGCCGCGGCGGTGCCAATCACTGTCGCCTCTGCAAATAGGTCGTCCCGCGCGCCAGACCAGAGCGCTTCAAGATGCGCGGGGTCGGCGTCCGGGTCCGCCAGCCGACGCGTCTCGTCCAGGATCGGCGGCGCGGCGATCTCGGCCGGCTCGCCTTCCTTCAGCCCGTAGAGCGCGACGGTCTTGGACGGGTGACGCTCGAACTCGCCGCCGCCGCCCTTCAGAACCGAAAGATTGCGCTGGCCGAGCAGCTTGCCCGCATCCTGCTGCAACTCGCGATAGGAGGGGTGGAAGACGCCCTGCACGGTGGTCTCGGCGCCCGCCGGGTTGTTGACGCGCAGCGCGGTGTTGATCGCGGAGCGCAGGCCCAGCACGTCCCGCAGGCGCAGCACCCTCAGCGCGTCGGCGTCCAGCGCCTCCAGCGGCAGATAGGCGACGCCGCCTTCGCCGAGCGCGGCCTTGGCGGCCTCCGGCGTCTCCACCACGACCGCGCCGATGGCGTCCAGCGCGCGGCGCGTGTCGGCCACCGCAGGCTGGTGCGAGTTCCAGCCATGCACGAGAACCGGGCGGCCCGACTGCGCCACCAGCTTGGCGGCGCACAGAAACCAGGGCAGGCCGCGGGTGCGACCCGCGGCGTAGGACGGCCAGTCGATCATGGTCGGGAACGCGGCGCCAAGTTCGCGCCACGGAGTTTGCCGGGCGCGGAGCGCATCCACGAAGCCGGCGATTTCGTCTGCGTTCTCGCCGCGATAGCGCATCAGCATCAGCAGCGCGCCGACAGCCTCCGGCGCGGCGTCGCCGGAAAGGATCAGGCCCATCGCCTCGGCGGCTTCCTCGCGCGTCAGGTTGCGCGCCCGCGACGGGCCGCGCCCCATCGCCCGGATGAACGGGGCGAGGCTCACGCCGCGCTCACTCGGCGGCCAGTTTCGGCGCCGCCTGCGCCAGCAAGGCGCGAATTTCAGGCCGGCAGGAGCCGCAATTCGACCCGGCGCCGAGCGCGGCGCCGATCGCCTCGACCGTGGCGAGGTTCTGGGTCTCTATCGCATGCAGGATCGTGTTCACGCCGACATTGTAGCACGAACAGACCGTGGCGCCGGGATCGGGCGAGTCGCCGCTGGGCCGGCCGGCCAGAAGCGAGGCGGCGGCCGCGCCTTCGGCCAGCGAAGCGACCACATGGGCGCGGGCGATCTCCACCGGGCGGGGCGCGGCGTAGAACGCGCCGATCACCTTTCCGTCCTCGATCAGCGCGATGCGGGCGCCGCCGCCCGAGGAGTCCAGAACGGTGACCGCCTGCGCGTCAGGCGCGTCGAACAGCTCTCGGACATAGACCTCCCAGTCGCCGGGCGCCTCGGAATCCGCCAGTTCGGCCCGCCAGCCGCCCGTCGCTTGCGCCAGCGCCCAGTAGGCGGCGTCAGGGCGCATTTTCTTGGTAGACGCCGCGAAGCCGTGCCAGGCCGGGGCGTAGCGCGCGATGGCGACAGCGGTTCCCTTTGATTCCGGCTGGCCCGAGACCGGGTCCACATTCGCCGCGACTGCGGCGTCCACCCGGCCAAGGCTGGACCATTGGCCCGTCCAGTGCATCGGGACGAAAACCGAGCCGCGCTGCGCCCGGTCCGTCACCAGCGCGCGCGCGATCAAGCGGCCATGTGAGCTGGAGACCTCGACCAGATCGGCGGCGCGTACGCCATAGCGGGCGGCGTCTTCGGGGTGGAGCTCCACGTAAGGCTCAGCGATGTGCTGGCTGAGGCGCGGCGTCTTCGCCGTGCGGGTCATGGTGTGCCAGTGATCGCGCACCCGGCCCGTATTCAGGCGGAACGGATAGGCGGGCGAGGTCTCGACCGCGAAGGGGCGGGGCTTGACCGCCAGCATGCGGCCGCGCCCGTCCGGCGTATGGAATTGGCCGTCGCCATAGAAGCGTCCGCCTTGCCGCTTGCGGGTGACTGGCCACTGCGTCGGAGCCATCGCCTCGTACTCGGCGTCCTTGATCTTAGCGAGGCCGGAGATGTCGAAATCGAGGCCGAACTTGGCGGCGACGCCGGAGAGCCCCGCATATTCGCGGAAGATCGCAGCCGGGCCGTCAAAGTCGAACGCCTCGCCGAACCCCATGGCGGCGGCGACGTCGCAGATGATCTTCCAGTCCGGCTTCGCCTCGCCCGGCGCGGGCAGGAAGGCGCGTTGGCGGCTGATCCGGCGCTCGGAGTTGGTGACGGTGCCCTCGGCCTCGCCCCAGCCTGTCGCCGGCAGCAGAACGTCGGCCAGAACCGTGGTGTCGGTCTCCGCGATGATGTCCGAGACGACAACGAACGGGCAGGCGCGGATCGCGTCCCGGACCGCGTCCGCCTCCGGCATGGAGACGGCCGGGTTGGTGTTCATGATCCAGAGCGCCTTGATCTTTCCGTCGGCGCAGGCCTTGAACAGGTCCACCGCTTTCAGGCCCTGGCGCGTGCTGATCGTCGGCGACTTCCAGAACTTCTTCGTCGCTGTCTGGTGCGCGGGATTCTCAACATCCATGTGGCAGGCCAGCGTGTTGGCGAGCCCGCCCACCTCGCGCCCGCCCATGGCGTTGGGCTGACCAGTGACCGAGAACGGCCCCATACCGGGTTTGCCGATCCGCCCCGTCGCCAGATGGCAGTTGATGATCGCGTTGACCTTGTCCGCGCCCGAGGTCGACTGGTTGACGCCCTGACTGTAGATCGTGACCACCTTCTCGGTCCGGATCCAGAGCGTGTAGAAGACGTCGAGTTCTTCCTCCGTCAGCCCGGTCGTCGACACATCCGTCTCGCGCGCCGCGGCCAGCGCCGCGCTGTACCCGGTCAGGTCGGTGCGCAGGAACGGCACGTCCACCGCGTCGCGCTCAGCGATCTGGGTCAGCAGTCCGTTGAAGAGGGCCACATCCGCGCCGGGGCGGATGGCGAGATGCAGGTCCGCGAGGTCCGAGGTCGCGGTGCGGCGCGGGTCGATATTGACCACCCGCATGTCCGGCCGCGCCTCCTTGGCCGCCGCGATGCGCTGATAGAGCACCGGATGACACCAGGCGAGGTTGGAGCCGACCAGCACGATGAGGTCGGCTTCCTCCAGATCCTCATAGGTTCCGGGCACCGTGTCGGTGCCGAAGGCGCGCTTGTGCCCGGCCACCGAGGACGCCATGCAAAGCCGTGAGTTGGTGTCGATATTCGCCGAGCCGATGTAGCCCTTCATCAACTTGTTGGCGACGTAGTAATCCTCGGTCAGCAACTGGCCCGAGACATAGAAGGCGACCGAGTCCGGTCCGTATTCCTCGATCGCCTTGGCGAAGCGGTCCGCGACCAGTTGGGTCGCGTCGTCCCAGCTGGCGTCCGCCCCGTCGATACGGGGCTTGAGAAGCCGGTCCTCAAGGCCCAGCGTTTCTCCCAGCGCCGACCCTTTGGAGCAGAGCCGCCCGAAATTCGCGGGATGCTCCGCATCGCCTTGAATGGCGGCCCCTCCGGCGCCGTCAGGCGTCGCGAGAACGCCGCATCCGACGCCGCAATAGGCGCAGGTGGTGCGGACCGGGCAGCCCATGCTACGCCGCCTCGGCGGTGCGGAAGAAGCTTGCGTCGATCAGGATGCGGCCGCCCTCGACCCGGGTTTCATAGGTCGTAACCTGGCCCTTGTCGGCGCCTTGGGCCTGGCCGGTCTCGAAGCTGAACACCCAGTTGTGCAGCGGGCAGGTCACCGATTTGCCATGAACGATCCCCTCGCTCAGCGGCCCGCCCTTGTGAGGGCAGCGGTCGTCGAGAGCGAAGATCTCGTCCTCGGCGGTGCGGAACACGGCCACGCAGCCGGACGGGGTCTTCAGCAGGCGCGCGCCGCGGACGGGAACATCCTCCAGCGCGCCGACGTCGATCCAGTTGCTCATTCCGCGGCCTCCTTGGTCAGGTCTGCAAGAGGCTGGAACGTCGCCGCGCGCTTCGGCTCGGCCCGCTCCGCCCAGGGGTCGGTCTGATAGATGGTCTGGCTGTGGTCGAAGCGCTCGACCAGGGCCTTGCGGGATTCGAGGTCGTCGACCACGCGCTCCTTGACCCAGTCGAGGCCCACTTTCGCGACCCATTTATAGGGCCGGTCCAGATACTTGGCGTTCTCGCGATAGAGCTGCACGAAGGCGACGGTGATCTCCAGCGCCTCCTCCTCGGTCGCGGCCTTGGTCAGCAGGTCCGTCTCCTTCACGTCCATGCCCGCGGCGCCGCCGACGCCGATCTCATAGCCGGAGTCGACGCAGACCACGCCCACGTCCTTGCAGGTCGCCTCGGCGCAGTTGCGCGGGCAGCCCGAGACCGCCAGCTTCACCTTGTGCGGCGTCCACGAGGCCCACAGCCGCTTTTCGAGCTTGATGCCCAGCCCGGTCGAGTCCTGCGTGCCGAAGCGGCAATGGTCGGTGCCGACGCAGGTCTTCACCGTCCTGAGGCCCTTCGAATAGGCGTGGCCGGAGACGAGGCCCGCGGCGTTAAGATCGGCCCAGATCGCGGGCAGGTCCTCTTTCTTCACGCCCAAGAGGTCGAGGCGCTGGCCGCCCGTCACCTTCAGCGTCGGCACGTTGTATTTCTCGGCCGCATCCGCGATGGCGCGGAGCTCGGCCGGGTTGGTGATGCCGCCCCACATCCGCGGGACGACCGAGTAGGTGCCGTCCTTCTGGATGTTGGCGTGGTTGCGCTCGTTCACGAACCGGCTCTGCGGGTCGTCCTTGTAATCGTCCGGCCAGTCGGCCAGCAGGTAGAAGTT
>QKHF01000302.1 GCA_003250135.1 Paracoccaceae bacterium
GGATATCTGGCCGCTTGGTCCGCGTTCGGGATCGCCGCGCATCTGGCGGACGCGGCGCTGGCCGCCGGCGTCCGTCATGTCCCCTGGCTGGTGTTCAACGGCTGGGCTGTCGGCGCCGCGGTGTTGGCAGGCGCCGGGCTGTTCCAGTTCTCCGACCTGAAGCGCAAATGCCTCGACAAATGCCGCATGCCGCTCGGCTTCGTCATGGAGCACTGGCGCGGCCGGGGCGAGCGCGTCAACGCGCTGCGCCTTGGCTGGCGGCATGGGCTGTTCTGCGTCGGCTGCTGCTGGGCGCTGATGCTTTTGATGTTCGTCGTCGGCGCTGGCAATGTAGGCTGGATGCTGCTGCTTGGGCTGGTGATGGCGGCGGAGAAGAACTTTTCCTGGGGCCGTCGTCTTAGCGCGCCCCTGGGCGTCGGCCTGCTCCTCTGGAGCGCGGCGCTCGCGGCGATGAACATATAAGAACGGAATGGTAGGACATGATGGGCGACGAGGCCAAATCCGGCTGGGCCGGGACGATCAAGGGCAAGCCGGAGAAGGGCGCATCCGCGACCCGCACCCGCGCCACCTCGATGCGCGATGTGGAGATGTTCACCGAGATGACCGGCGACCGGAACCCGATTCACTACGATGAGGCGCTGGCCAAGGCCTCCCCCTTCGGCAAGCTGATCGTGCAAGGCGGAGTCACCACGGGCCTCTTCAACGCGGCGGTGGCCGAGGACCTGCCGGGGCCGGGCACGGTGTTCCTCGAGACGCGCTGGAAGTTCCTGAAGGGCGTGGGGATCGGCGAGACCATCTCGGCGACGGTGACGGTGCTGAGCGTGCGCGACGACAAGCCGATCTGCGAACTGGAGACGGTGATCCGCGACGCCGATGGCAATGAGGTCGTGGCCGGAACCGCGACCACCTACACGATGCCTCTCGGCGCCTGAGCGCGCCTATCTGACCTATGTCAACGCGGCGGCCCGCGCGGTCGTTAGGGTCCCGCCACGATCATTCATTCATTTGAGAAGGAGCCAGACCATGGCGGTCACGAATTGGGACGCGTTCATCCAGCAGACAGACAACCGGATCGGCGAGGTGCGCAAGGGCGCGCCGGACATGGCGAGGGCGTTTCAGGGCCTCGCCAAGGCGTCGACCGCGCCGGGTGCGCTCGACACCAAGACCAAGGAGCTGATCGCGCTGGCCATCGGCATCACCGCGCGCTGCGACGGCTGCCTCGCCTACCACGCCCGCGCGGCGGCCAAGCACGGCGCCACGCGCGAGGAAATCATCGAGGTGATCAGCGTCTCGGTCTATATGGGCGGCGGCCCATCTATGATCTACGGGGCCGAGGCGCTGGCCGCCTTCGACGGGTTGGCGAAATCCTGAAAAGAGAGTGCGCGCCGCGGGACTCAGTTCAGCGGCGCCAGCCAGTAATCGAACCCGCCAGAAGCCTGCGTGTTAACCGGGGCGGCGGACAGCGCCGCGCGTTCATCGAACGTCATGGTGGTCAGGCCCGCCGGGCGCAGTTTCGGCAGGGGCGAGCGCGCGCCGAGGCCCCGGGTCGCGGCGCGGGCGTCGTCGATAAACGCCGCGGCCTTGATCAGGTAGCCGCGGGTTTCGCTGAAGGGCGGCACGCCGCTATATTCCTCGATCCGGTGTTCGCCGGCGTTGTATCCCGCCAGCGCCAGCACGTGATCGCCCTGGAAATGGCTCAGAAGGAACGAAAGATATTTCGCGCCGCCCATGATGTTCTGGGCGGGATCGAATGAGTTCTGAACCCCGAAACGCTTCGCGGTCTCTGGCATCAGCTGCATCAGACCCTGTGCGCCGACCGGGCTGACCGCCCTGGGGTTGCCGTTCGACTCGATGCCGATCACCGTGACGATCAGAGAGGTCTGCACGCCGGTCGCCATATGCGCCGAAAAAATCTCGTCGCCATAGTCGGCGAGGATGCGCAGCGCCTTCTCCTCTGACCCGTAATGTCCGAGCCGTTTCTTGACGCGCACGGACTCGATCAGCGCCAAATCCAGAACCTCGCCATCCTGCTGAACCGCCTTGTCCAGCTCCGTCCAGACGGCCTTCACATAGATCGCGTCGCCGCGATAGGAGCGCCGTCCGCCCTCGGACCGCTGCTTGAGGCGCATGAGCAGAGATCGTGTGATGGGAATGGTCTCGGTCGCTTTGGCGGGACCTGCGCCGATCAGCGCGCCCCCGACGGGTCCAAGCGGCGCGAACATGGCCAGCGTCAGCGCGGAAACCGCGACGAGTTTCGCATAGCCAAGTCGAGATGACGCGCCCACCGGCAAGCTCCCCCAAGAAAATCCGCTGCTGGACCCCTGATGTGGAGATCCCAGCTCCGTTTTCAACGCCAAGCCGCGCCGGTGCGCCGGCGCGGCACTGCTTGCCTCAGAGACCGCTTATAACGGTTTCTACGGGGATTCGGAAGATCGGGGCGTATCGCCCAACGCGATCTGCGCCCTGGTGAAGTAATGCCGCCGCAGCGTCGGCAGGTTCAGATGGGCGTAGGCCGCCCCCGCCTGGATCGAGTAGATCGGGCGATATTGCGGCAGATTGCGATCGACGCGCAGCGCGCTGGAGACGTTGTCGAGCACCACCTCGCCGACCTTGTGAGCCACCGTCAGGACAGCGTGACCCAGTTCGCGGTCGGTGTCGCGCAGCACGATAATGCGCATCTTCTTCTCGTCCACGCCCAGGGCGCGAAGGATGACGTATTTGGCGATCGAGTAATCCTCGCAATCGCCGCCGATCCGAAGGGCTTCGGACGGAGACAGCCAGCGGTCCTCGACGCCCGAGGCCAGAAGGTCGCTGGTGTACTGAATTTCACGGTTCACAAGCCGGTTCACCGCGTCCAGCTTTTCGTGAAGCGGCGCATAGCGCAGAGGCTCCACCTTCAGAGCGATGCGCGCCAGCACCGGATCGGCGCTCATCTCGGGACGGCGAATAGCTACGGAAAGCTCGCGGGCGTCCGCCTCGACCTGGTCGCGTACGGCGGCCCAGCTGGCGGTCAGTTCACGGTCGATTGCAGAAGACAGGAGAGATCCGAAGGCGCTAGTTTGCGGGGCGGCCGACACGCTGGTCGACCAGGCCCCCGCAATGACACACACAACACCTAGTAGGCGTTTGAACACGCAACGCATCGAACACACCACTCACAACACCGAGGTCCACTTTCCGGCCACACCCGATTTCTGAACCTCGTGGATTAATAGAATCCAAAAACTTGATTCTGAAAAGTTATTTTTTTCAACAAGTTGGAGTCATTGATTAACGCCTCACCTGAAGTAAGGCGGTTATTTGGCCCCGATCCGCCTGTGGCATCGAAGATTCAGCGAATCAAAAAGTTTTAACCACAAGATGTAGATTTCGGGGGCTCTGCTTCGCCTGAAATCGGGCGAGAATGAGTCCAGACCTGCTGTCAAAAATGGGCCTTTCGCCACCTTTGATGTGATAAATTTGGCACAAATTTCGCCATATAGATGCACGAATTCCGCCGAAGATTCGCGTGAGTCGCGAGTCAAAGTCTGATTCTACACTTTCTGGCAGGTTAAAATCCGAATCCGACCGGTCCTCCGCCTGAAAATCTGGCGCCAAAATGGGCGCGGCCGACTCAGCGCTGCGCCGCGGACGCCGATCCGCGCCCCTTCGGCCCGTCCGCCTTATTGTGGCCGTCCGGATCAGCGACCGCGCGATCAAGCACCGTCGCGGACCCCGTCGCGGACGCGCGCCGGACCCCGCAAAATGGCCTGGCCGGACCCGCTTGACGCCGTCCGCACCGGGGCGTAGATAACGCCCCGCCTTGGCGAGGTAGCTCAGCCGGTTAGAGCGCAGGACTCATAATCCTGAGGTCGAGAGTTCGAGTCTCTCCCTCGCTACCACTTCTCTTCTTCACCCGATCCTTCATCATGCGTCGCGGAATGCCGGCCGATCCGCGGCTGACATGCCGGCGGCCGTTCTGATAGGCTCCCGCCCGTCATAATTGATTAGTCGAGGTTCAGGCCCGTGACGCGTTCCTTTCGCCTGTTTGCTCCCGAACTTTGGGTCGTAGCGGCCCTGACGGCCTTCACCCTGATCGCCAGCGCCCCCGCGGCGCGCGCGGCCGGGCCGTCGGCCATCGTCGAGGAAGTCAGCTACGAGACCGAAGACCTGCTCGTTTTCGACTATCTCTTCGCCGGGCGTGAAATCGCCGTGCCCGCGGGCCAGAGACTTGTCATCGGGTATCTCTCGAGCTGCGTGCGCGAGGTCGTGACCGGCGGGACGATCCGCATCGGCGCCAAGCAGAGCGAGGGCGACGCGGCGATCACGCGAGAGGCGATGGCCTGCGCTGGCGCGGCGCAGGTCGCGGGGGCCGACGCCTCGGCCACCGCGCTGACGGCGATCTTCCGCGGCGGAGACAAGGAGGTGGTCACCGGGGATCGCCCTGTGAACTCCACTCTGCCCGTCTTCCTGGCGCCCCATAACGCATCGACCCTGTCGGTCTCCCGGTTGGACGCGGACGGACCGGAGATCCAGCTCGACGTCTCCGGCGGCGTCGTCGACATGGCGGCCGCCGGCGCCGCGCCGCTGCAACCCGGCGGCGTGTATTTCGCCTCGGCCGGCGCGGCTTTCGTCGAGTTCGCCATTTCGGCGACCGCAAAAGCCACGGGCGGCCCAGCGACGCCGCGGCTGGTCCGCCTGCGCTAAGGACCGGCCCTGACCTCCCCGCCCTCTGGATCGCGAACCCGGCGCCGCAGGCTGCGCGCCGCGGCCGCCCTGGTCGTGACTTCAGCCGCGGTCGCCTTCGCCATACTCATCACCGAGCCCGCGCTGGGCGGACTCAATATCGATATCCAGCACATGATGCGGGATCTCCTGCGCGACGAGGACGACCCGGTCGAACAGGCGTCCGTGGCCGTCGCCGCGATCGACGAGGCGACGTTTCTGGACCCCGCCTTCGCCGCGCGTCCGCGCGCGGTGTGGACGCCCGAACTGGCGCGGGTGCAGGACGCGATACTCGACGCCGGGGCGAAGGCCGTGGCGTGGGACCTGATCCTGCCGACCTCGGCGGCGTCCTGGACCCATGACATCGCGTTGGACCGGCCGCTGCTGCTCAGCCTCAGACGGGCTTCGAAGGAGGACCGGGTGATCCTGGGCGAGGCGGCGTTTCGCGGGCGGCGCATCTCGCCTTTCGCAGGCTACGCCTTCGCCGCAGGCGGGGCCGCCAACATCCGGCTGGTGAACACTCTGGTGGATGGCGACGGCGTGGTGCGCTCCGTCCCGCTGATGACCTTCGAGGCCACCGAAGCGGGCGACCGCGCCGTCCCCGGCATGGCGATGGAGGCGGCGCAAAGGGCGGGAATGGCGGCCCCCGACTGGCGCGCCCGGAACAACCGCACCATCGTCAATTTCGACCCTGCGCGGCCAATTCCGGTCTACAGCTTCGCGGACCTCAACGCATGCGCCGAGCGGGGCGATGCGGCCTATTTCGACGCGGCCTTCAAGGACAAGGTCGTGCTGATCGGGCTGATCCTGAACCTTGAGGACCGCAAGGTGTCCTCCTCCCGCTGGATGGCGCGAGAGAACGCGCGGTCCGAGGCGCCCTGCGCTTCGGAGGCGACATCGGCCTCCGGCGCCAACCGCAGCGCGTTCGGAACGCCCGGCCCGCTGATCCTGGCGACCGCGATCGACAATCTGATCAGCGGCCGCGCGTTCCAGCCGCCGCCCGCCGCGCTCGGCGTGTTGCTGCTGGCGCTCCCGTCGATGGTCACCGCCGCGCTGGCGTTGTTCGCGCGCCTGTCGGTGGCGCTGGGCGGGGCGGCCCTGATGATCGCCATGGCCCCGGCGACGGGCCTGCTGTTCCTGGAGCGCCTTTGGGTCGCGCCGATGATCGAGGGGGCGTCGGCCGCGGCTTTCTCTCTGGCCAGCGGTCTGGTGATGCGGGTGCTGTTCGCCGACCGCCGAGAGGCGGTGCTGCGGCGAGCGTTCTCGGCCTATCTCGACGACCGGATGATGAAGAAACTGCTGGAGGATGAGGAGCCGCCGCTTCTGGGCGGCGAGACGCGCGAGATGACCTCGCTGTTCGTCGACATCGCGGGCTTCTCCAGTATCTCCGAGCGGCTCGACTCCACCGATCTGGTCGCTTTCCTGAATCGGTTCTTCGAGACCATCCAGCGCGAGGTTCAGGCCCGCGGCGGCATGATCGAGCGTTTCGCGGGCGACGCGGTGATCGCCATCTACGGGGCGCCGCTGCGCGATCCCGACCACGCCGAGAACGCGGTGCGCACCGCCATCGCCGCGCGCGGCGCGCTGGCGCAGTTGCGGGACCCGTGGGGCGCGCCGCTGCAGGCGCGGTTCGGCGTCAACACCGGCCCCGCGACGGTGGGCAATATCGGGGCCGAGGGGCGGCTCTCCTACACCGCCATCGGGGATGCGGTGAACCTCGCCTCGCGGCTGGAGGGCGCGAACAAGGCCTTCGGCACGCGGGTGCTGTGCGGCGAGGCGACGAAGGAGGCGACGACCGGCGTCGTCTGGCGACGGATCGGGCGGGTGCAGGTTGTCGGCCGGGCGGAGACCGCGCAGGTATTCCAGCCATTAGGCCTCGCCGGAACGATCAGGCCCGAGGAAGAGGCGACCGCAGCGGCCTATCACGCGGCGCTGGCGCTTGCCGAAGCGGGCGACCTGGTCGCCGCCCACCGGGCGGCGGAGGCCGACGCGCTGGCGGATGACGGTCCGGCCCGAACGCTGAGGGCCGAACTCCAGCGGCGCATTGAATCCGGCGAACTCAACGCCTTCGCCTTCCGGCTGGCCGCGAAATAGCCCGCAGGCGCCGTCAATCGCGCTTTCCACGCGCGGCGTGTTGCGGTTAGGAAATATCGTACGCGTATTAGTGACAGGGAACGCAATCAGGATGCCGCAGCGGAATGAGGCTGACGAACCGATCTCGCAGTTCAAACTCGAGGGCGCGCCGCCCCCCTTCTATGGCGGCCTGACCGTTCTGGAGGCCCGCCTCCACAGCGACCTGGCCGTCTCGGACGCGCGAAACTTCGAATTTCTGCGCGGCGCGCAAAGCGTGCCGCTGACGGCGGAAGAGATCCCCGCCGCCCAGCGCGACTTTCCGGTGGTCTTCGCGGAGGGCGACGAGCCCACCCCGGTGGCGGCGCTTGCGGCGCGCGGCGCCGATGCGTTTCTGACCGAAAGCGGCGCCTGGAGGCCGGATGTATATCAACCGGCCTATCTGCGTCGCATGCCGTTCATCCTGGCGCGCATCGACGGCGATTCAAAACGTCGCGCCCTGTGCGCCGATCTGAAGTCCCCGCTTTTCGCATCCGACCCTGACGCGCCGCCGGAGCGCCGGCTGTTTGCGGACGGCCGACCGACGGAACTCGCGCAGAGGGCGATCAAGATCTGCGAGGAGTTCGACGTGGCCGCGGCGCGAACCAGCACGCTCTGCCGGCGGCTCAGCGATCTCGGCGTATTCGAGCGCCGCTCGGTGCAAGTAAGGACGCCTGGCGGCGTACGTGAATTCCGCGGCCTCGTCGTCATCTCGGAAGCCAAGTTGTGGGAGCTTGACGACGCGGCCCTGGCGGGGCTGGCGCGGACCGGCGCATTGAACATCGCTGCGGCGCATCTTATGTCGATTGCTAACTTTCGTTCTCCGCAAGCCGCCTCCACGACTTAAATTTTCTGGAAAGGCTACCGCGCTTTGAATTAATGACCTAAGGTGCGCCGCAGCGACGGCGCGGCGCTTCGGCCGGCAGCTGGTTTTGCGCGCGTTGTTCGCAGTGGTATCGTCTCGCGCAGGAGGGAGCGCACGTGCCGATCGACGTCGATTCTTTACTTGTAAGCCTCGGGGACGATGAGCCCTGCGGAGAGGATCTCGAGTACGATCTTTCATTTACTGAGCTGGAGATCGCCGCTCAGCCCAAGGAAGAGCAGCAGGTCGGAGATCAGGTCCTCGAAGGCGCCGAGCCCGAATGGGGGGACGTGAAGGAAAAGGCGCTGGCCGTGCTTCAGGAAAGCAAGGACCTGCGCGCCGCCGTCTACCTCGCCAACGCGGAACTGTTTCTCGAAGGCTTTCCAGGCTTCGCCGCGGTCCTCGAATACATGCACCGCACCCTCACCGAGTATTGGGACCACGTCCATCCGCAGCTCGACGCGGATGACGACAACGACCCCACGATGCGCGTCAACGCGGTGGTGGGCCTGACGGATTCCGACACCGTGCTAAGGGCCGTCCGCCGCGCCGTGCTGACGGACTCGCGCGGCTTCGGCCGGATGACCCTGCGGCACATCGAAGTCGCCAACGGCGAAAGCACCACGCCGAGCGATATGGACGACCCGCCGGACTCGGCGCAGGTCGCAGCGGCTTTCCAGGACACGGACGAGGAAACCAAGCAGGAGATTTTCGCCGCGCTCGACAAGTGCGTCGAGATGACCAAAGCGATCACGGGCGTGTTCGACGACAAGCTCGGCACCGGCTATGGGCCGGACCTGTCGCCGCTCGCCGACACGCTGAAAAAGATCGTGAACGCCTGCAAGCCTTACGGCGCAGGCGGCGGCGCGGCTGGCGAGGAGTTCGCTGAAGGCGGGGCCGGCGGCCCGAGCGGCGGCGGCGGACCTGCCGTGGGTCCCGGGCCAAGCGGCGGCGGCGGCGTCGGCGGCATCAACAATCCGAATGACGTGCGCAATGCGATCGACCGCATTTGCGAGTATTATGACCGCGTGGAGCCGTCGAGCCCGGTGCCGCTTCTGCTGCAGAGGGCGCGTCGGCTTGTCGCCGCTGACTTCCTGACGATCATGAAGGATCTGGCCAGCGAAGGCGTGGAACAGGTGCGCAATGTGGGCGGCATCCAGGAAGAGGACGAAGATTGAGCGTGATGACGGGTTTGGCGACCAGCCATCACTTGGGGAAGAGAACAGGGCGTAGCGCCGCTGGCTTTTGGGGGCGGCCGTCAAAATGGAGCTGAGACATGGCTGACAGCAGTCAGAAATTCATCGCGCGCAACCGCGCGCCGCGCGTGCAGATCGAATACGACGTCGAGGTCTACGGCGCCGAGAAGAAGGTGCAACTCCCCTTCGTCATGGGCGTCATGGCGGATCTCTCGGGCAAGCCCGAAAATCCCCTGCCGGCCGTCGCCGACCGCAAGTTCCTGGAAATCGACGTCGACAATTTCGACGCCCGCATGAAGTCGATGAAGCCGCGCGCCGCGTTCACGGTCCCCAACACGCTTACCGGCGACGGCAATCTGGCGGTCGACATCACTTTCGAGAGCCTTGACGACTTCTCGCCCGCCGCCATCGCGCAGAAGGTGGAGCCGCTGAAGAAACTGTTCGACGCCCGCACCCAGCTGTCCAACCTGATGACGTATATGGACGGCAAGCAGGGCGCCGAGGACCTGTTGACCAAGATCACGCAAGATCCCGCGGTTCTGCAGGCGCTGGCCGCTGCGCCCAAAGAGGGCGGTGACGAAGACAAGACGGAAGAGTGACGAACATGGCTGAAGCTGAATCCCAAGCCGCCCAAGGCGAAGTCGCATTCGCCGAAAGCGATTTCGCGGCCCTGCTGGAAAAAGAATTCCGGCCGAAATCGGACCAGGCCAAAGAGGCTGTCGCGAGCGCGGTGCGCACGCTGGCCGAACAGGCGCTGGCCAACACCAACCTGATCAGCGACGAGGCGTTGAAGACGATCGAGTCGATGATCGCCGAGATCGACGCGAAGCTGACCGAGCAGGTGAACCTGGTTCTGCACCATCCCGATTTCCAGGCGCTGGAATCGTCGTGGCGCGGCCTGCACTTCCTCGTCAATAACACCGAGACGGACGAGACCCTGAAGATCCGGGTGCTCAACATCTCGAAGAAGGACCTCCACAAGACGCTTCGGAAGTTCAAAGGCACGGCCTGGGACCAGAGCCCGATCTTCAAGAAGATGTACGAGGAGGAGTACGGTCAGTTTGGCGGCGAGCCCTATGGCGCGCTGGTTGGCGACTACTACTTCGACCACAGCCCGCGCGACGTCGAGATTCTGGGCGAGATGTCCAAGGTCGCCGCCGCGGCGCACTGCCCGTTCCTGACCGGCGCCGAGCCGACGCTGTTCCAGATGGACAGCTGGCAGGAACTGGCGAACCCGCGCGATCTGACCAAGATCTTCCAGACGCCGGAATACGCCGCCTGGCGCAGCCTGCGCCAGTCGGAGGACTCGAAATATGTCGGGCTTTGCATGCCGCGTTTCCTCGGCCGTCTGCCCTACGGCTCCAAGACCGACCCGGTCGAGGCGTTCGACTTCGAAGAGGACACCGAGGGCGCGACGAGCGACAAGTACGGCTGGGTCAACGCCGCCTACGGCATGGCGCGCAATATCACCCGCGCGTTCAAGTCATACGGCTGGTGCACCCGCATCCGCGGCGTCGAGTCGGGCGGCGCGGTGGACAACCTGCCGACCCACACCTTCCCGTCGGACGATGGCGGCGTGGACATGAAATGCCCGACCGAGATCGCTATCTCGGACCGGCGCGAGGCGGAACTGGCCAAAAACGGCCTGATGCCGCTGATCCACCGCAAGAACAGCGACATGGCCGCATTCATCGGCGCCCAGTCGCTTCACCAGCCGGCCGAGTATGACGACCCGGACGCGACCGCGAACGCCAATCTCGGCGCGCGCCTGCCGTATCTGTTCGCGACCTGCCGTTTCGCCCACTATCTGAAGTGCATGGTCCGCGACAAGATCGGCTCGTTCAAGGAGCGTGACGACATGCAGGCCTGGCTGCAGAAGTGGATCGACAACTACGTCGACTACTCCGAGAACTCGCCGGAAGAAGAAAAGGCCAAAAGGCCGCTGGCGGCCGCCGAGGTCGTGGTGGAGGAGGTCGAGGGCAACCCCGGCTATTACACCTCGAAGTTCTTCCTGCGTCCGCATTACCAGCTTGAAGGGCTTTCGGTGTCCCTGCGGCTGGTCTCCAAGCTCCCGTCGCAGAAAGCGGCGTAATCGCTATCCCGGCGTCTCCGAATTAGGGACGCCGGACCCGACCATCAACTGTCCCACAGGGAGACCCGACTATGTATGACGCGTTTTTCCATTTCACCGGCGGCGAAGTGAAAGGCGAGACCCAGGACGACGAGATGGCGAAGAAGCACGCCTTCGAAGTTCTGAGCTTCGACTTCGGCTGCGAGAACTCGATCTCGATCGGCTCGATCTCGGGCGGCGGCGGCGCCGGCAAGATGTCGTTCAAAGAACTGTCGATGACCAAGAAGTGCGACACGTCCTCGACCGCGTTCTTTGAGAAACTCTGCCTGGGCACCCACTTCGACGAAGGCAACCTGTCGATCCGGCGCGCCGGCGGCACGACCGACTCGGTCGGCAAGACCTTCTTCCTCTTCAAGTTCAAGTTCATGATGGTTCAGGACATCGCCTGGTCCGGTTCGGAAGGTGACGAGATCTTCACCGAGACCATCATCATGAAGTTCGGCGCGTGCGAGATGGAGTACACGCCGCAGCTCGCCACCGGCAAGGACGGCACCAAGCAGGTCAGCCGCTTCAGCGCGACCAAGAACAAGAACAAGTACGAGGTCTGACCTTCGTGCTTGCGCCGTGGCCGCTCCGCGGCCCGGCATACGACACGCGTCCGGCCCCCCGGCAAGCCCCCGCCTCGCGGGGGTCGGACGTCCCAACGCCCTCCCAACCGCTATTTGAGGTCGCATCGCCGCCATGCTCGCAGAAGACAAACTGAAGGCCGGCGACCTGCCCGGCGCCAAGGCGGCGCTGCAGGATGCGGTGCGCAAGGACCCGTCCAACGCCCATCTGCGCGTATTCCTGTTCCAGCTCCTCGCCGTCCTGGGCGAGTGGGAGCGTGCGGTGGCGCAGTTGAAGGTGTCTGCCGAACTCGCGGCGGAGGCCGAGCCGATGGCCCGCGCCTATCGCGAGGCGATCATCTGCGAGGTCTTCCGCGCGAAAGTGTTCGCCGGAGAGAAGGAACCCCTGCTGTTCGGCGAGCCCGCCGAGTGGATGGCGCTTCTGGTCGAGGCTGCCAAGTGCGTCAACACCGGTCAGCCAGAGGCGGCGGTCGCGCTGCGCGATAAGGCGTTCGGCATGGCGCCGACCCTGTCGGGAGAGATCGACGGCCAGCGCTTCGAGTGGATCGCCGACGCCGACATGCGCTTCGGCCCGCTTCTGGAGATCGTGATCAACGGGCGTTATTTCTGGGCGCCCTTCACCGCCTTCTCCTCGATCCAGTTCGACGAGCCGAAGGACTTGCGCGACAGCGTCTGGACGCCGGCGCAGGTGAAGTCCGCAAGCGGCGGCGAAGTGGTCGCCTTCATCCCCACGCGCTATCCCGGCGCCGAGCGAGAGGAAGACGACAAGCTGCGCCTCGCCCGCTCGACCGAGTGGGTCGATGTGGGGGCCGATACCTGGATCGGGCGCGGTCAGCGCATGTTCGCCACCGATTTCGGCGACGTGCCGATCATGGACGCGCGCCGGATCACCTTCGATCCGCCCAAGACAGAGGGCGACGATGGCTGACCAGCAGCTTTACGAGCGCCTCCAGCCGTCGCTGCTCGACCGGCTGACGGATGAAGACCCCACGAACATGAAGGAAACGCGCGCCCATCGCGTAATCGACCTGGAAAAGCTGCGGCAGATCGTGCGGCGCGACCTCGCCTGGCTGCTCAACACCACGAATTTCGCCGCCGGCCAGGATCTGGAGCGTTTCCCGAACGTCGCCAAGTCGGTGCTCAATTACGGCATCCCGGACACCGCCGGGCAGCGCATCACGGATTTGCGCGACCGCAGCATCGAGCAGTTGCTGAAAAAGACGATCCAGAACTTCGAGCCGCGGATCATGCCGAACACGCTGAAAGTCTCCTACTCCGAGAACACCGATCGCGACCAGACCGCCGTAATCGCTTTCGACGTGCGCGGGCAGCTTTGGGCGCAGCCGGTTCCGCTGGAGCTCTTCATCCGCTCCGAGGTCGACGTGACCTCGGGCGAGGTGAAGATCGTCGACGGCTGACGGCGGGGGAGCGCCGCCGATGGACCAACGCCTTCTGAAGCACCTGGAAGACGAGCTCGTCTACATCCGCGAGATGGGGGCCGAGTTCGCCCAATCCTATCCGAAGATCGCCTCGAGGCTGGGACTCGAGGGCATCGAATGCCTCGACCCGTATGTCGAGCGCCTGCTGGAGGGGTTCGCCTTCCTGTCGGCGCGCGTGCATCTGGAGCTGGAGCAGCAGTTCCCCGTCTTCACCCAGCACCTGCTTGAAATCATCTATCCCCACTACCTTTCGCCGATCCCGGCGATGGTCGTGGCCGAGTTCACGCCCGACAAGGCGCAGAGCAGCTTCGTCGATGGTCACAAGCTGCCGCGCGGCACGGTCATGCGCACGCCGCTGAAAGAGGGCGACCGCATTCCCTGCGAGTTCCGCCTGGCGCAGGATGTCACCTTCTGGCCGCTGCAGGTGCTGGACGCGGAGTATATCTCGGGCCGCGGCGCGGTGGTGGCCGCGGGCGTCGGCGAGGATGAGCGCGCGACGGCGGCGATCCGCATCCGCCTGGGCCGGGTCGGCGACGGAAACCTGTCGGAGATCAAGTGCGACCAGCTCGACCTTCTGGTGCACGGGTCCGAGCCCGCGCGCTGGCGCCTGCACGAGCAGATCGCCGGGTTCGGACTGGGCGTCATCGGCCGCTCGACCGACCGACGCAAGGACTGGAAGGTCTCGGCCAAGAAGCCCGCGATCGAAGACGTCGGCTATGATCCGGGCGAGGCCCTGCTGCCCTATCCCGGCGAGTCCTTCGACGGCTACCGCCTGCTGCAGGAATACTTCGCGATCCCCGAGCGGTTTCTGTTCGTCCGCCTCTCAAATCTTCGGCGGATCTTCAAGAAGGCCGAGGGCAAGGAAGTCGACATCTTCATCCCGGTCTCGGACAACCGGCCCGATCTGCGCCACTCGCTGGATGCGGACTGCTTCCGCCTGTTCACCGCGCCGGCGGTCAACCTGTTTCCCAAGCGCTGCGACCGCATCCACCTCAGCGGGCTGGACAACGAGCATCACGTCGTGCCCGACCGCACCGCGCCGATGGATTTCGAGGTCTACCGGATCACCAAGGTCACCGGCATCGGCGCCGAGGGGAAGGAGGACGTGCGGTTCCGCCCCTTCTACTCCACCGACGACCTGACTGCGGCGGGCGAGATCCATCCCGCCTACTACACCGTCAAGCGCCGGCCCCGCGTGCGGTCCGAGAAACAACGCCTGAAGGGCGCGCGCACCAACTATCTGGGCGGCGAGTGCTTCCTGTCGCTGGTCGACCGCTCGCAGGCCCCCTACTCCGAGTCGCTGAAGCAGCTGGCGGTGGAGTGCCTGGCCACCAATCGCGACCTGCCGATGCTGCTGGCCACGGGCACGGGCGACACCGATTTTCTGCTGCCCGAAGGCGGCCCGGTGAAGCAGATCCGCGCCATACACGGGCCGACCAAGCCGCGGCCCAGCCTCGCCTTCGACGGCGGCGCCGCCTGGCGGCTGATCAGCCATCTCAGCCTCAACTACCTGTCGCTGACCGACAACGACGCCGAGCACGGCGCAGCCGCGTTGCGCGAGCTTCTGGCGATCTACGCCCCGATCGGCGGCTCGGCGGCGGGCAAGCAGCTTGAAGGCGTGCGCTCGGTCTCCACCCGCCCCATCGTGCGGCGGATTCGGGACAAGGCGCTGTCCACCGCCGTGCGCGGGCGCGAGGTGACGGTCACCTTCGACGAAAGCTTCTTCACCGGATCAAGCGCGTTTCTTCTGGGCGCGGTGCTCGACCGGTTCTTCGCCAAATACGTTTCGCTCAACAGCTTCACCGAAACGGTGGTCCGGGATCAGCAGAGAGGGGAGATTTCGCGATGGCCAGCGCGGACCGGCCTTCGACAACTGCTCTGAGCCGCCTCAAGGCGCTTGCGGCCGATCCCACCCGCTTCAACTTTCAGCGGGCGATGCGGATTTTGGACGCCGCGTTTCCGGGCCGTCCGCGCCTTGGCGAATCGAAGCGCCCAAAAGAGGACGCCGTGCGGCTGGGGCAGGAGGTCTCTCTGGCCTTTCCGACCTCCACCATCGCCGCGTTCAAGGAGGGGGAAGAGGGCAAGCCGGCCCGGCTGACCACCCGCTTCTTCGGCGTGTTCGGGCCCAATGGCCCGCTGCCCCTGCACCTGACCGAATACGCCCGCGAGCGTCAGCGCCATCACCGGGACGACACGCTGATCGCGTTCACGAACATCTTTCATCATCGGTTCCTGAGCCTTTTCTGGCGGGCCTGGTCCGCAGCCGACCCCGCCGCCTCGTTCGACCGGCCGGATTCAGACCATTTCTCGGACGACGTCGCGGCGATCGCCGGGTACCGGGGCCAGGCGCTCGCGAACCGGGATGAGATGCCCGATCTGGCCAAGCGGCGTTTCGCCGGGCGGCTGGCGCACCACACGCGCAGCGAGGACGGGCTGCTGGCCATCGTGTCCTCGTTCTTCAACGCGCCGGTGGAGATTCAACCGTTCATCGGATCGTGGCTGCGGCTGGAGCCGGAGGAGCACTGGCGGCTGGGAGATCGCGGAGTGAACGCGCGGCTGGGCCAGTCCACCAGTCTGGGCGCGCGGGTCTGGACGCGGCAGGACAAGTTCCGCATTCGCATCGGCCCCATGAGCGTGGAAGAATACGAACGCCTTTTGCCGGGCGGCGACAGCCTGAAACGACTGGTCGCCATCGTGCGAAACTATATCGGCGACGAACTGGACTGGGACGTAAATCTGGTCCTGAAAGAGATCGAGACGCCGCCCGCGCAGCTGGGCAAGGCCGGGCAGCTGGGCTGGACCACATGGATCGGCCAGCGACAGAAGCAGGACGCGTATGACCTGTATCTGTCGCCGCTGACCTCAGACAAAGTGACATACGGGTAGGCCGAACGAGGCCGCAGGGAGAGAGATATGGCGGAAATCAGCAGAGTCGCGCTGTTCGGAAAGCTCAACAAGCTGGGCTATCAGGCGATCGAGGGGGCGACCGTGTTCTGCAAGATGCGGGGCAACCCCTATGTGGAGCTGGTGCACTGGCTGCAGCAGATCCTGCAGATGCAGGATAGCGACCTGATGCGGATCGTGCAGCACTTCGACCTGAACCCGTCGAAACTGGCCAAGGACGTGACCGAGTCGCTGGACCGGCTGCCGCGCGGTGCGACATCGATCTCCGATCTCTCCACCCATATTCAGGAAGCGGTGGAGCAAGGCTGGATCTACGCCAGCCTGTTGTATAATTCGAACCACATCCGCACCGGCCACCTGATGATCGGCCTGGTGAAGACGCCGTCTCTGAAGAACGCGCTCTACGCGATTTCCGGCGAATTCAAGAAGGTCAAGGCGGACGAGCTGTCCGACAATTTCGAGGACATCCTGGGCGATTCCGTCGAAGCGCGGCTGTCGCCGACGGACGGGTCCCAGGTTGGCGGCGGCGCCGTGCCGGGCGAGGCCTCGGGCGCGATGTCGCCGGCGCAGATGGGCAAGGAGGAGGCGCTGCAGCAGTTCTGCGTCGACCTCACCGAGAAGGCGCGCGAGGGCGATATCGACAATATCGTCGGCCGGGATGAGGAGATCCGCCAGATCGTCGACATCCTGATGCGGCGGCGGCAGAACAACCCGATCCTGACCGGCGAGGCGGGCGTGGGCAAGACGGCCGTCGTGGAGGGCTTCGCGCTGAGGATCGCCCGCGGCGACGTGCCCCCCAGCCTGGCCGACGCGCGACTCCTGATGCTGGATGTGGGCCTGTTGCAGGCCGGCGCCTCGATGAAGGGCGAGTTTGAGAACCGCCTGCGCGCCGTGATCGACGAAGTTCAGGCGAGCGCCACCCCGATCATCCTGTTCGTGGATGAGACGCACACCCTGGTCGGCGCCGGCGGTCAGGCCGGCACCGGCGACGCGGCCAACCTGCTGAAACCGGCCCTCGCCCGTGGCACGCTGCGCACCATCGGCGCGACGACCTGGGCCGAGTACAAGAAATACATCGAGAAGGACCCGGCGCTGACCCGCCGCTTCCAGGTGGTCAAGGTCGATGAGCCGGGCGAGGAGAAGGCGATCCTGATGATGCGCGGCATCGCCGGGATGCTGGAGAAGCACCACAAGGTGCAGATCCTCGACGAAGCGCTGGACGCCGCCGTGCGCCTGTCGCACCGCTACATCCCCGCGCGCCAGCTGCCGGACAAGTCGGTCAGCCTGATCGACACCGCCTGCGCCCGCGTCGCGATCAGCCAGCATGCGGTGCCGGCCGAGGTGGACGATTGCCGCCGCCGCATCCAGGCGCTGGAGACGGAGCTGGAGATCATCGAGCGCGAGGAAAGCGCCGGCTACGACGTGGTCGAGCGCCGCGCGCAGGCCCAGACCCTGCTGGACGAGGAGAAGGAGCGCCTCGAAGGGCTGGAGGCGCGCTGGGCCGGCGAGAAGGAGATCGTGGAGAAGATCCTCGAAATCCGCGGCAAGCTGAGGAAGGGCGGCGCCTCGGTGGACGAGCCGGGCGCGGCCGAGGACACCGAGCATTCCGAGCTTTCGGAGGACGAGCGCGCGGCGCTGCTTGTGGAGTTGAAGGAGACGCAAGAGAAGCTGCACGAGGTGCAGGGCGAGACGCCGCTGATCCTGCCCATCGTCGACGCGCAAGCCGTGGCGACCGTGGTCGGCGACTGGACTGGCATCCCGGTCGGCCGGATGATGAAGGACGAGATCTCGACAGTGCTCAGCCTTGCGGATCACCTGAACAAGCGGGTGATCGGGCAAGACCACGCGATGCACATGATCGCCAAGCGCATCCAGACCTCGCGCGCCGGGCTCGACAACCCGAACAAGCCGATCGGCGTGTTCATGCTCGCCGGCCCCTCGGGCGTCGGCAAGACCGAGACAGCGCTGGCGCTGGCCGAGGCGCTCTATGGCGGCGAGCAGAACGTCGTCACCATCAACATGTCCGAGTATCAGGAGGCGCACACCGTCTCCTCGCTGAAAGGCGCGCCTCCGGGCTATGTCGGCTATGGCGAGGGCGGCGTTCTGACCGAGGCGGTGCGCCGCAAGCCCTACTCCGTCGTCCTTCTGGACGAGGTGGAGAAGGCGCACCCGGATGTGCACGAGATCTTCTTCCAGGTGTTCGACAAGGGCATCATGGAGGACGGCGAAGGCCGCCTGATCGATTTCAAGAACACGCTGATCCTGCTGACCTCGAACGTGGGTTCGGAGCTGATCATGGACATGTGCTCGGACCCCGAGTTGCTGCCTGAGCCGGAGGGAATCGCCAAGGCGCTGCGCGAGCCGCTGCTGAAAGTATTCCCGGCGGCGCTTCTGGGCCGGATCGTAACCATTCCTTACTACCCGCTCAGCGATCACATGATCGGCGAGATCTCCAAGCTGCAGCTTGGCCGCATCGTCAAACGCATCAAGGCCAATTACGGCATTCCGCTGACCTATGACGACTCGGTGATTCAGACCATTATCGACCGCTGTCAGGAACTGGAGTCCGGCGGGCGCATGATCGACGCCATCCTGACCAACACCATGCTGCCCGCGATCTCGACCGAGTTCCTGCGCCGGACCATGGAGGGCGAGCCGATCGAGAAGGTCAACGTCACGATCAAGGACGGGGAATTCGCCTACGAATTCTGAGCGGCGCTTCAATTTGGCGCCGCCGCAGGGCGCCGCCTCGACCGACAGGGAGGATGACCAATGGCGAAGACAAAGACGACGACGCACAAGTTCTACGTTGTCGACCTGATCCGCAACAAACCCAAGTCGCAGTATATCGAGATCCCGAAATACCGGGTCGATGTCGAGATCGAGGTCACGACCAAGGGCAAGCTTTCGGCCAAGGAAGTCCCGTCGGCCGCGATGGAGCGGCTCGAGAAGACCGCCCGGAAGACTCTGGACGAGTACGAGAAGGTCATCACGGAAGAGGCCATCAAGCTCGACAAGAAGATCACCGACCTGATGAAGCAGCCTTCGAAAGCGGCTCAGCAGGAAGCGGAAAAGCTGATCCAGGGGACCAACGCGTCGATCAAGAACGCGCTCGATTCAGCCGAAGGCGCGGCGCAGAAGTCGATCGAAGCGCGGCTGAAGAAGGAAGCGCAGGGCGACAAGAACCTGAAAGAGGCGCGGGTCCGCACCGGCCTGAAGGTGGGCAAGAGCGTGATCAAGATCGCCGGGTCCGTCGGCAAGCTGGTCGCCAGCGCGGGCGCCGATGTTTCGTCCTATCTCACGATCACCAAGGAACTGGTCAACCTCGGAAAGGAGCTTCAGCAGCAGCTCAAGAACGAGGAGAAGCTTCGCAGCGACCTGCAGAAGGGCGTCGAGGCCTATGTGGCTTTCCGGGGCGACGAGATCATGAGGGCCGCCAAGAAGATCGGCCTGACCGACACGAAGGGCATCGACTTCAAGAAACCGCGCGAGGCGATGAAGGTCGTCGCGGATCGGCTCGCCGAGGGCGGCGAGGTCGCAAAGAAGGAGTTTCAGGACCCGAAGTCCGGCCTGACCAAGCTCAAGAGCGTCGTGATCAGGGGCGTCAAGTCGAAGCTTGCGGACGCGAACAAGGCCCGCCAGAAGTACCGCGAGCACACCACCAAGACGCGGCAAAAGGTCGACTCCATGTCCGCCTCCGCCGACAAGCTGCAAAAGGCGATGCGGAGCGCGAAGAACCTGAAAGAGGGCGTGAAGATCGGCGCCCAGTGCATGCAGGTCAAACACGGGGTCTCGGCCATGGCCAGCAAGCTGGACGACCGCGAGAAATTCCTCGACAGCATGCAGGATATCCTGTCCGAGGCGGGCATGGACATTGACGACCGCACGACGCTCGACAAGCTGAAGGAACTGGACAAGAAGACGATCCTGACCGAAGGCAAGGACCTGCTGAAGTCGATCAAGACGGTCAAGGGCGCGATCGAGTCGGTCGCTTCGGCGGTCGTCTAGGATTGATGCCGGCGCCTCGTCCGCGACTCAAAGCCATCGCTGGGAACGGGTGATGCGCGCGGCGGCGATAAGACGATAGACTGCGCGGCGCCCCGTGGCGCGGCGCGACAAGATGAGACGAATGACGATGCCCGATTCTGAATCCATAATGAAGGCGCTGACGCCCAAGGGGCTGTCAACGATCACCGACACCGAAAGCGTGATGGAGACGTCTCCGGAGGATCACAGCCTGCGCGCCAGGGCGCGGCGTCTGGTCGAGCTCGAAACGTTCAAGAACGTGATCATGGTGGTCATCATCATCAGCGCGGTCGCGATCGGGCTGGGAACGGCGCCGTCGATACAGGAGAAGTTTGGCCCCGCGCTTGAACTTCTGGACACGATCGTCATCGTGATCTTCGTCGTCGAGCTCGGACTGAAGCTGTTCGGTTACGGCTGGAATTTCTTCAAGTCCGGCTGGAACATTTTCGACCTCGTGATCGTGATCATATCTCTGGCGCCGGCCGATGAAAGCCTGAAGGCCCTGCGGACCCTGCGTATCCTGCGGGCGATGCGAATCCTCTCGATCGTGCCGCAGATGCGCAAGGTCGTGGTGGCGCTGCTGACCGCCCTGCCCGGCATGGCCTCGGTGATCATCGTCCTCGGCATCGTCTTCTACATCTTCGCCGTGATCACGACCCGACTCTATGGCGAAGCCTTTCAGGACTGGTTCGGAACCGTCGGCCTTTCGCTCTACTCGCTGTTCCAGATCATGACGCTGGAAAGCTGGTCCATGGGCATTGTGCGTCCGGTGATGGAGGAATTTCCCTACGCCTGGGTGGTGTTCGTGCCCTTCATCATGGTCACGACCTTCGCGGTGGTGAACCTGTTCGTCGGTCTGCTGGTCAACACGATGCAGGAGGCGGTCGAAGAGGAAAAGGACGCCGAAATCGAGAAGCTGCGCGAACTTGTGCGGGGGGAGAACGCCGCCGTCAGCGCGCAGATCACAGAATTACGCAAGCTGGTCCTGGAGCTGCGGGCCTCCGCCCAAAACGACCGGCAAAGTTGAGACCTGATACTCCCGCAAGGCCGTCGCCCCCGACGGAGATAGGAGCCAAGCCGTGAGCGACACCGAGTTCGCACCCAATTTCGGAACCCTCAACGCCCCTGAGCCCGAGCGACGCCCGGACGGGAAGGGCCGCAAGCGCCTGGCGATTCTGGGTGATTTCTCCGGCCGCGCCACCCGCGGCGAGCTGGAGATCGGCGACGGGCTGGCCAACCGCAAGCCGCTGAAGCTGGACGTCGACACGATGGAGCAGCTTCTGCAGCGGCTCGAGGTCAAGGTCCAGTTGCCGATCGGCGCGGACGACTCGGTGATCGAGGTCGAGATCAGCGAGATCGAGTCCTTCCATCCGGACGAGCTGTACGAGGAGCTGGAGCTGTTCTCGGAACTGGCCGGGCTGCGCCAGCAGCTGAAGAACTCCAGCACCTTCGACCGGGCCGCCGCCACGGTGCGCGGCTGGGCCGAGGAGGCCGGCGAGAAGCCCAAGCGGAAGAAGAAGCCCAAGGCGGCCGCGGTTGCAGTCGGCGCCCGGCTGTCCGACTTCGAAAAGCTGATGGGCCAGCGCGTGACCGCCAGCCATGAAGAGGCCGATATCGACAGTCTTCTGGCCAATATCGTCGGCCCGCATATCGTCGCCGCGCCGGACCCGGAACAGTCGACGATGATTGCGGCGGTCGACGCCGCCCTGTCGGACGCCATGCTCCGCGTGCTGCATCATCCCGACTTCCAGACGGTGGAGGCCGCGTGGCGGTCCGCCGACCTGCTGACCCGGCGGGTGGAGACCGACGCCGAGCTGCAGCTGGTGATGTACGACGTCTCGGTCGAGGAATTCACCGCCGATCTCGCCGCGCAGGACGAGCTGAGCGAGAGCGGGCTCTACAAGATGCTGGTTGAGAACCCGGCGCTCGACGAGGATCAGGGCCCCTTGAGCGCGATCTTCGGGCTCTACGAGTTCGATGAAACCCCGCCCCATGCGGAATTGCTCAGCCGCATCGGCAAGATCGCCCAGCAGGCGCACGCGCCCTTCGTCGCCTCGATGTCGGCCAATGCGCTGAAGACCGACTGGGATGACCACCATGTGCTGATCCGCGACACCTGGAAGGCGCTGAAGAAATCGCCGGAGGCGGCCTATATCGGCCTCGCCAGCCCGCGCTTCCTGCTGCGCCACCCCTACGGCGCGAAGTCCGAGCCGGTGGACCCGTTCGATTTCGAGGAGTTCTCCCGCCGCGAAGGCGTCAAGGGCATGCTGTGGGCGAACCCCGCCGTGCTGGCCTGCGTGATGCTGGCCAAGACCCTGAAGGAGGGCAAGCGCCTCGGCCAGATCATGACCATGGGCGACGTTCCCTATCACGTGATGGAGGACGAATACGGCGACCAGATCGCCCTGCCGACCACGGAGCGGCTGCTGAACGCGAAGACCGCGCAGAAGCTGGCCAAGCGCGGCTACATGCCGGTGCTGTCGATCAAGGGCCGCAACGAGGTTCGGCTCGGCTCGTTCCAGTCGCTCAAGGGCAAGCCGATCGCCGGCTTCTGGTCCGGCGCGCCGATCCCGATCGAGGCGGAGGAGCCCGAGGTCGAGGTGATGATGGTCGCCGGCAAGGCGCCCGAACGGGTCAAGGTCGAAGAGGAGGAAGAGGACGTCACGCCCGGTTTCGAAGACGACGATGACGATCTCGATCTTGACCTCGATCTCGACTTCGATCTGGACGATGACAGCGAGGCTGAGGAGTCCGACGGCGACGACGACCTGGACCTCGATCTCGACTTCGATCTCGACGACCTGGGCGGCGACGATGACGCCGGCGATGACGACGATGGGATGGACGAGTTGGACGCCCTTCTGGCCGATCTCGGCGGCGACGACGACGAGGACGACGAAGACGAGGACCTCGACGCCGATCTGGACGCCCTGCTGGCCGATCTTTGATGCGCGCAGGCCGCGCCGGCAGGCGCGGCCCTTGTTGAGACGGGAGGCGCTGAATGCCGGATCTTGCTCTTGAGAACAGGAAATACAAGCTGGAGACCGGCGCCTCGCAGGACCTGTTCGTGGTCCACATGGTGCGCGAGGAATCGTTCAACTCGCTCTACACGCTCACCTTCGTCGTCGTCGCCGACGAGCACGTCGCGGCCAGCGAGATCGTCGGGCACGACGCGAAGATGTGGCTGGAGTCCGAGGCGCACGGCAAGACCTGGTATGGCGGCATCTGCACCGACTGCTCCTATGAGGGAATGATCGGCCAGCTGCATGTCTATCGCCTGATCGTCAGGCCCGAGTTGTGGCTGCTGACCCAGCGCCGCAACCATCGGATTTTCCAGGACGAGCTGGCGATGGACATCGTCGACCAGGTGGTCCGCGACGCCGGCATCGACGTGGCGACCCGCAAGGGCGGCGAGTTTCCATCGACCGAGATGCAGGGCGACGACCCACATTCGAAGTTCGAGCATTGCGTCCAGTACGGCGAGACGGATTTCAACTTCGTCCAGCGCCTGATGGCCGAGGAAGGCATCTTCTACTATTTCGACCACAAGGACCCCAAGCCCGAGCTGATCGCCGGGCGGGTCAGCAGCGGTCTGGACCAGATCGCCGGCGACACGCTGACCTTCCAGAAGACCGAGACCATCGCCTCGCTGGATGGCGAGCGGATCTTCGTCTGGCGCTCCAGCCATCTGGTGCGGTCCGAGAAGGCGACTCTGAACGACTACAACCACCAGAACCCGACCGCGGACCTGAAAGTCTCCAAGGTCATCGAGAACAACAAGAAGTCGGGCTCGGAGCTGGAGCTGTACGACTATCCCGGACGCTATCGCGTCTCCGGGCGCGGCGACGATCTGGTCAAGAACCGGATGGAGGCGTTCGACGAGCCGACCTCTACCTGGGAAGGCAAAAGCAACATTCCGATCATGGTCGCAGGGCGGCACTTCCAAATGAAGGAGCACCCGGTCGACGCCTTCAACAACACGTCGTTTCTGATCACCCATTGCAAGCACGTGCTGCGCGCCGAGATGGACCTGATCCAGTCGATCATCTCTAACGGCGCGATGACCGACGTTTTCGACGACAAGGAGGAGGCGCTGGCGGGCGTGCAGGCCCAAGGCGGCGACGCCGCTCCGACAGGCGGCGCCATCGACGGCTTTTCATGCGAATTCCGAGCGCAGGAACTGACCACCCCCTACCGCCCGCCGCAGGACACGCCGAAGCCCATCGCCTATAGCACCGAACCGGCGCTGGTGGTGGGCGACGAGGAAGAAAAGCCCCACGTGGACGAGTTCGGCCGCATCAAGTGCCATTTCTTCTGGGACCGCGACAGCCAGAAGGACGACACGTCGAGCGCCTGGATCCGGGTCATGCAGCCGGGCTTCGCCGATGCGCGCTGGGGCCAGCAGTTCATCCCGAGGGTCGGGCAGGAGGTGGTGGTCGCCTTCCAACGCGGCGATCCCGACCGGCCGATCGTCATCGGCGCGATGTATCACAAGGATTTCAAGCCGCCATACAAGCTGCCCGACAACAAGAGTCAGAGCGGCATCAAGACCAAGTCGCTGTCGGGCGCCGGCTATCACGAGCTTCTGTTCGACGACAAGGAGAACGAGGAGTACGTGCGCCTGCAGTCCCAGAAGGACTTCCACTTCATCGTCAAGAACAAGTGGCTGACTTCGATCGGATATGAAGAGATCGACAATCGCGGCATCGACGAAGCGACGCACGCGCCCAGCGATCCGGCCGCCGCGACCGGCGGCAGCGTGACGGGCGGCGGCGACGACGGCGACTGCGCTATGAAGATCAAGAACAACTACAATGTCGAGGTCGACCAGGGCGACAACAACTTCAAGGTCTCGACCGGCAACCAGAACACCGACGTCGCGACCGACCGCAAGACAACGGTGGGCGGCAACCACGAAGAGACGATCAGCGGCACTCAGGACATCACCATCACGGGGGCGTGCACGATCACCTCGAACGCCAGCATCGAGCTGATCGTGGGGGCGTCCTCGATCAAGCTGGAGCCGGCCAAGATCACCATCAGCTCGACCGCGTTCGAGGTGAAAGGCACGGCGAGCGGCACGGTGGACGGCGGCCTGTCGCTGACCGTCAAGGCCGCGACGGTGAACATCAACTAGGCGGATGCCATGAGCGACGACAAGAAATTCGCCGATCTGAAGAAGCTCTCGCCGGAGCCGCTGGCCGAGATCCTGACCCGCGCGACCGTGCGGCTGAAGACCAAGGTCAACCTGCCGCGCGAGGCGCCTGCGGCCGACTACCTGCCGCTGCTCGAGAAGGCCGAGGCGCCGCTCGACCTACTGATGGCGCTGGCGTACGCCCTACCCGCGCGAGAGGCGGTCTGGTGGTCGTGCCTCGCCACCCGGCATGACATGGACAAGGAGGAAGCCGACGCCTCGCACCCGATCAAGGCGGCGGAGAACTGGGTGTTCCAGCCCGGCGAAAAAAACAAGAAGATCGCCGACAAGGTGTTCAAGCGCGCCGCGGGCGACGACCCGGCCAAACTCTGCGTCATGGCCGCGCTTTATGGAGACGGCAAGGTGGATTTGGGCGACGACCAGCAGATCGACGCGCCGCCCTATGTCAGCCAGGGCTGCGCTTACAGCGCCATCGTCGGCGCCGCCAGCCGAGCCGAGGAAGGCCTGCTGGAGCGCGCCGCCCTGCTGATCGAACAGGGGCTCGACATCGCTCGCGGCGGCAACGGCAAGATTGAGAAACCCGGCGGCGCGTCGGCGGATGGCGCTGGCGCAGCGGGGGGCGGGAATGCATAATCGTTCAAAATCAAGGGCGCGCGCCAGTCGGACGTCGCGCCATGAGGAGATAAGGCCATGCCTCCAGCAGCCCGATTGACGGACATGCACGCATGCCCGATGCAGACCCCGACCCCGGCCGGGCCGGTGCCGCATGTGGGCATGCCGATCATTCCGCCAGACGCGCCGACGGTGATGATCTGCATGATCCCCGCGGCGCGGGTCAGCGACATGGGCGTCTGCACGGCGCCGGTGCCGAACGATCCGATCGTCAAGGGCAGCACCAGCGTTTTCATCTGCAAGATGCCGGCGGCCCGCATCGGGGATTCCACGGCCCATGGCGGAACGGTCACCGCGGGCGCGCCCACGGTCAACATCGGCGGCTGACGGGAAAGTGGCGAGCGTATGAGTCTGTCTCTTGTGATCCAGGGTTCCGGCGCCGCGCCGCAGGGCGTGCCGGAGCGCGCCCAGTTGAGCGGCGGCACGCTGACGCTCGGCCGCGGCGCGGAGAACGACCTCGTACTGCCCGACCCGGAGCGCCGCCTGTCGAAGCGCCATTGCGTGATCGAGGAACGGAACGGCGTCTACGTGCTGGTCGACATCTCGACCAACGGCACATTCCTGAATTTCGGCGGAGAGGCCGTCGCAGGGGAAAGTCCGCCGCTGGGCGACGGCGACATCATCACCTTGGGACCCTACGAGTTCCGTGTGGAGATCGCCGATACCGGCGCGCCCGTCAGAAGTTCCGACCCGTTCGGGGACCTGCCGCCGCCGCTGGAGGACGCGCCGATGTCGCCCGGCCCCCGGGGCGGCGAGGACTTCGTCGGCCGACTGGACGATCCCGGCGCCTCGCTGAACGAGGGGAGCGAAGACATTCTCGCCCCGTTCGGCGACGCTCCGAAGGGGAATCTTGCGGGGGCCGACCCGTTCGCCTCGCCCGATGCGGACAGCGTGCTGCCCGACGACGATTCCTTCCTGCGCGATCTGGGCGCGCTGGGGCCTGCGCCGGACGATGGCCACTCGGGCGCCTCGATCGGCGACCACGGCCGGGCCGAGACGGACGTGTTCGAAACCGCGGCGACCAACCGCGTCACCATCCCCGACGACTGGGATCTCGACGCGCCCGACGATGCGGGAGGCGGCGATCCGTTCGCTCCGCCCCCGCAGCAACCCGCGCCGCCACAGCCGACGCAGGCCCCCGCTGCGCCGCCTCCTTCCTCGCCGCCCTCGACCGATCCGTTCGCCGAGGAGGAGGACGATCTTCTGGCCCCTGCGCCGGAACCGTCTCAGCCCGCGCCGCCGCCGCAATCGCCGGCCTCACCTCCACCCGAAGCGCCGGGCGCCGATCCGTTCGCGGAAGAGGACGACCTGGAGCCGCTTGCGCCGGCCGAAGCCGCGCCGCCGCCGCAGCCTGAGCCCCAGCCGGCGCCGCCGCCTCAACCCGCCGCGCCGCCACCCCAGGCCGCAGCGCCCGCAGCGCCTGTCTCGGGCGACGCGGCGCGCGCGTTTATCGAAGCCGCGGGGTTGGGCCCGGACGCCATTCGCGACGAGGAGCTGGAGGAGGTCATGCGCCGCTCCGGCGCCGCGTTCCGGGCGATGGTCGAGGGGCTGCGCGAGGTGCTGATGACCCGCTCGTCGATCAAGGGCGAGTTCCGCATGAACCAGACGATGATCCAGTCCGGCGGCAATAACCCGCTGAAGTTCTCGATCTCTGGCGAGCACGCGGTCAAGGCGCTGCTGAAGCCGGACGTCACCGGCTATCTGCCGGCGGACGTGGCGGTCAAGCAGGGCCTCGACGACGTCAAGGCGCATGAGGTCGCCATGGTGACCGGCATGCAGGCCGCGCTGGAAGCGCTGATCAAGCGGTTCGATCCGGAGCGGCTGGAGAAGCGCATGGCCAAGTCGGCCAGCGGCATCGGCGCGGTGTTCCGCGGCGGCAAGAAGGCGACCTACTGGGACGCCTTCACCCAACTCTATGAAGACATCGCCACCGAGGCCGAGGACGATTTCCAGGCCTTGTTCGGCAAAGCTTTCGCCAAAGCCTATGAAGACCAACTCCGGTCGCTTGAAGGAGAGAAAAAATGACCATTCTGCGCAGACGATTCCTCGGCCTCACCGGCGCGGCCGTCGCCGCCGCGGCGCTTTCGGCCTGCGGCGCTCCGCCGCCGCCGCCGCCGACTGACGTCGCGCTCAGCATCGCGGGCGGGTCCGACATGAACAACGCCCGCCCGGCGCAGGTGAAAGTCTATTACCTGACCAGCAAGGCGGCGTTCGATGGCGGCGATTTCTTCGCCCTGTTCGACACGCCTGAAGCCACTCTGGGGACGGACCTGATGGCCGTGGACGCCTATCTGCTGCAGCCCGGCTCGGCCATCGCCGACGCCAAGAGCTTCAAGCAGGCGCCCAGCCATGTCGGCGTGATCGTCGCGTTCCAGAGCGTCGACCAGCCGGGCTGGAAGGCGGTCAAGCCGCTGGCGCCGAACACGGTCAATACGGTTGCCGCGTCCGTTTCGGGCATGCTTGTGAGCCTCGCCGTCAGCCAATAAGGCGGCTGGGCCCGACAACGATAAGAGGGGGACGTCCGTGTCCTGGGAAAACCGCATCGTCTGGAGCGAGGGGCTGTTCCTGCAGCCCCAGCACTTCCAGCAGCAGGACCGCTATCTCGAAGCGCTGGTCCACGGGACCACGGGCGCCGTCGCGCCCTACCCCTGGGGCTTCACCAAGCTGACCATCGACGAGGAGATGCTGACGCTGGGCAAGTTCGGCGTCTCGGAGTGCGCCGGCGTGATGCCCGACGGCACGCCTTTCAGCGCGCCGCATCGTGACGACCCGCCCCCGGCGATCGAGCCGCCGGAGGACGTGAAAAACTGCACCGTCTACCTGACCCTTCCTGTGCGCCACGCCGGCGCGCGGGAGTTCGAGCTGTCCAACAACGACGAATCCGTGGCGCGGTTCCAGGGGACCGAATTCACGGTTCACGACACCGTCAGCGACGGCGGGCAGGCGGTGACGCTGGCGGTCGGCCGGCTCCGCATGCGGTTCATGCTGGAGATGGACGAACGCGCCGACATGCTGTGCATTCCCGTGGCCAAGATCGTCGAGGTGCAGTCGGACAAGCAGATCGTGCTGGACCGCAGCTTCGCGCCCACGTCGATGGACACCCGCGCCGCGCCCGCTCTGCACAAGTTCGTCGGCGAGATCGAAGGCCTGCTCAGCCACCGGGCCGAGGCGCTGGGCGGACGGCTGTCGGAATCCGGCGCGACCAAGGGCGTCGCCGAGATTCAGGACTTTCTGCTGCTGATGGTCGTGAACCGGATGCATGCGATGATCCGGCATCTGCGCACGATCCCCAACGCCCATCCGGCGACGATCTACGGCTTCCTGATCTCGCTGGCGGGCGAACTGGCCACTTTCATGGCGGCCACCAAGCGCCCGCCTGAATTCCCGGTCTACAAGCATGACGACCTGACGGGCACGTTCCAGCCGGTGATGCGCACGCTCCGGCAGTACCTGTCGGCGGTGCTGGAGCAGACCGCGATCTCGATCCCGATCGAGCCGCGCAAATACGGTGTTTACGTCGCAGTCATCGCGGACAAGAGGCTGGTCACCACCGCCAGCTTCGTGCTGGCGGTCAAGGCGGAGACCCCGGTGGAGACGATCCGGCGGCACTTCCCGACGCAGGCCAAGCTGGGTCCGGTGGAGCAGATCCGCCAGCTGGTGAACTCGGCGCTGCCGGGCATCACGCTCAGGCCGCTTCCCGTGGCGCCGCGACAAATCCCCTATCATGCGGGGGTGGTGTATTTTGAGATGGACCCGGACAGTCAGTTCTGGCGACAGTTGACCACCTCGGGCGGCCTGGCCGTCCATGTGGCCGGAGACTATCCCGGACTTGAGATGGAGCTTTGGGCCATTCGCAAAGCCTGAGCGCGCGAGGCGCGCCGGGCCGCGCAGGAGTTAGGGAGGGCCTGCGATGAACCGCGACGACCCCTTCGCCGAATCAGGCGACGACGAACGCACCGTGATCGGCTCCGCCCTGGGCGGCGGCCGGCCGCAGCAACCCGCGCAGCCGCAATCGCAACCCGCGCCGCAACAGGCGCCGCGGGCGCCGGCCGCTGCGACGGGCGAGGTCGACGCCGTGCCCAGCGCCGGGCTGAACCCTCTGGCCGCCGCCGCCGCGCCGCTTCTGGCGCTGGTCAGCCGCATCCGCAACCGCGCCCAGCATGGCAACGTGCCCGCGCTGCGCGACCGGGTGATCCAGGAGATCAAGTCCTTCGAGCAGCGCGCCCTGCAGGCCGGGCAGCCGGCGCAATCGGTGCGGATCGCGCGCTACGCCCTCTGCGCCACCATCGACGACGTGGTGCTGAACACGCCATGGGGCGGGCAGAGCGTCTGGGCCACGCAGTCCATGGTCGGCACCTTCCATAAGGAGACCCATGGCGGCGAGCGCTTCTTCGACCTTCTGACCCGGCTGGAGCAGGAGCCCTCCAAGAACCGCGAACTGCTGGAGGTGCTGTATCTCTGCGCTTCGCTGGGCTTTGAGGGCCGCTACCGCGTCGAAGAGCGCGGTTTCGAACGGCACCTGTCGGTCCGGGACGCGCTGGCGCGGTTGATCCGCGCCCATCGCGGCCCGCTGGAGCGCGATCTGGCGCCGCACTGGAAGGGGCTGGAGGCGCTGCACAAGCCCTTGTCGGCGGTGCTGCCGGTCTGGATCATCGCCGTCGTCACCGCCAGCATCCTGGCGCTGGCCTACGCCGGTCTGGCCTGGGCGCTGTCGACGGACACGGAGCGCCTGCAGGGCCAACTGGCCGCGCTGGGCGCCGACGCCGCCGTTCAGCTGGAGCGGGTCGCTCCGCCGCCGCCCCCGCCGCCGCCCCCGCCGCCCAACGTGGTCACGCAGGTGCAGCGGGTCGCCACTTTCCTGAAGCCGGAGGTCGCGGAGAAGAAGGTCACGGTGTTCGAGGACACTTCCACCGTCACCGTCCGCCTGCGCGGCGAGGGGATGTTCGGCTCGGGCTCGGACCGGGTTAAGGACGAGTTCCTGCCGCTGATCATCCAAGTCGCCAAGTCTCTGAACACGGAGCCGGGCTCGATCATCGTCGCGGGGCATTCGGACAACGTGCCGATCCGCTCGGCGCGGTTCCCGTCGAACATGGCGCTCTCGCTGGCGCGGGCTCAGGCGGTGACCGACCTGATCAAGCGGCAGCTTGAGGACCCGCGGCGCATCCGGGCCGAGGGGCGCGCGGACCGAGAGCCGATCGCCTCGAACGCCACCGCCGAGGGGCGGTCGCGCAACCGGCGCATCGAAGTCATCCTGGTGAAATCCGGCCGCAACTAAGCGCCCCCGGGACGCGGCCGCGCCGCGCTCCGCTGAAGCACAGGTTAAAGACGGACCCGCGACATGATGATCAAGTTCTTAATATTCCTGCGCAGCATCTACTTCCTGCTTCCGCTTTGCGCAGCGGCCGTCTCTTCGATGATCTGGTTCTATGGCCCATTGCTGGGCTGGGGCGACTTCTATCCGCTCGAATCCGAGACCGCGCGCTTCATCGCCATCGGCGTCCTGTGGTTCCTGACCATCCTGATCCTGGTTCTGGTCTTCTGGCTGCGCCGCCGGAGAGACAAGAAGATGACCACCGACATCGTCGAGGAGGCCGAAAAAGCTGCGGCAGAGTCAGTCGATCCCGCCGACCAGCTTGCGCTGGAGGAGACCAAGGAGCTGGCCGGCCGCATGGCCGAGGCGATGACGCTGCTGAAGAAGTCGAAGATCGGCGGCGGCGGGCGCAAATACCTCTACCAGCTGCCCTGGTACATCATCATCGGCCCGCCGGGCGCGGGTAAGACCACCGCCATCGTCAAGTCGGGCCTGAAGTTCCCGCTGGCCGAGCAGATGGGCATGAACGCCATCGGCGGCGTCGGCGGCACCCGCAACTGCGACTGGTGGTTCACCAATGACGCGGTGCTGATCGACACCGCCGGGCGCTACACCACGCAGGAGAGCGACGCGACGGTCGATTCCGGGGCCTGGCTCGGCTTCCTGCGCATGCTCAAGCGAAACCGCAAGCGTCAGCCGATCAACGGCGCGGTCGTCGCCATCAGCCTCTCGGACATCTCGACCCAGGACGAGGGCGAGCGCCGCTCCCATGCGCTGGCCATCCGAGCCCGCCTGCGCGAGTTGCGCGAGGAGCTGGGCGTCCGGTTCCCGGTCTACGTCATGTTCACCAAGGCCGACCTGATCGCCGGCTTCACCGAGTTTTTCGAGGATCTGGGCCGCGAGGACCGCGCGCAGGTCTGGGGCTTCACTCTGCCGCTCGACAACGGCAAGGGCGAAGGCGGCGCGATGAGCCAATTCGACGCCGAATTCGACGCTCTCGTCGCGCAACTGGATGATCGTTCGCTGGAGCGGATGCAGGCCGAGACCGACCACGCGCGGCGCAGCCTGATCTTCGGCTTCCCGCAGCAGGTCGCCTCTCTGAAGCGGGTGGCGCACGAATTCCTGGACGACGTGTTCCAGTCCAACCGGTTCGAGGAGCGCCAGCTGCTGCGCGGCGTCTACTTCGCCTCGGGCACGCAGGAAGGCACGCCGATCGACCGGCTGATGATGTCGATGGCCCGCACCTTCGGCCTCGGCCGTCAGGCCATCGGGTCCGGACAGGGGCAGGCGCGCAGCTACTTCCTGAACCGGCTGCTGACGCAGGTCATGTTCCGCGAGGCGGGGCTGGTGAGCCAGGACGACAAGATCGCCCGGCGCTACAAATGGATTCTGCGCGGCTCCATCGCCGCGGCGGTGCTGATCGCGGCAGGCGTCGGCGCCGCATGGACGATCAGCTTCCTCAACAACCGAGACCTGATCGCCGACGCGCGCACCGATGTCGGCCGCTATCAGGAGCTGGTGAGCCAGATTCAGGTAAACCCGGTCAAGGACACCAATATCGCTCAAGTGGTCGAGCCGCTGAACATCCTGCGCGACCTGCCGGAGAACGATCTTTCGGAAGTCGAGCAGGAGGACGTCTCGACCACTTACGGATTCGGCCTCTACCAGGGCGGCGCGATCGGCACGGAGGCGGCGCAGACCTATCGCGGCGGCCTCAATCAGCTGCTGCTGCCTCGACTGCTGCTGCGGCTCGAGCAGCAGATGCAGACCAACATCAACAACCCCGAATTCCTCTACGAGGCGCTGAAGGTCTATCTGACCCTCGGCCTGCAGGCCCCCAGCATCGACGACGATCTGGTCGTCCAGTGGATGGACATCGACTGGAACCTGTTGTTCCCGGGCGAGCGCAACGCGCAGATGCGCAAGGACCTGAACGGGCATCTGACCGCGATGATCACCCAGCCGATGAAGGAAATCGGCCTCAACGGCCCGCTGGTCCAGCAGGTGCGGGCGATCATCTCCTCGACCCCGATCGCCGAACGGACCTATCAGGCGATCATCCAGTCGGCCGAGGCGCGCGAATTGCCCGAATGGCGGGTGGGAGAGGCCGGCGGCCCCGCCACGCAGCGCGTGCTGATCCGCATCTCGGGCGCGCCCTTCACCGAAGGCGTCAAGGGCATCTACACCTATGACGGCTTCCACGACGTGTTCTTCCCCGCGGTGGGCGACGTGGCGACCCGCGTGCAGAACGAAAGCTGGATCCTGGGCGAACGCGCGCCGGAGATGACCGAGATCGCGCTGGCCCGCCTCGCCCGCGACGTGCTGCAGGTCTACTACGCGGACTACATCCGGGCGTGGGAGAGCGTGCTGGGCGATATCGACGTGATCCCGATCGGCTCGATGGCCGAAGCGACAGAGGTCATCAACCTGCTCTCCGGCCCGAACTCGCCGCTGGTCAACATCGTCAAGTCTGCCGCCGAGGAGACCCAGCTGACCGAGTCCCGGATCGATCTGAACCTCTCAGAAGGCGCGGAAGGCGCGCTCGAAATCGGCGCGGATGTGGTCAAGTCGGGCCTGTCGGTTCGCACA
>QKHF01000183.1 GCA_003250135.1 Paracoccaceae bacterium
TCGCGGGTGATCTGGACGTCATGGACATGGCTCTCCTTCAGACCGGCGCCGGAGATGCGGACGAACTGGCAGTTCTTGCGCATATCCGCGACCGTCCGGTTGCCGGTATAACCCATCGCCGCGCGCAGGCCGCCGACCAACTGGTGCAGCACGTTGCTTGTCGGACCCTTGTAGGGCACCTGCCCCTCAACGCCTTCCGGCACCAGCTTGTGGGTGTCCGAGACCTCTTTCTGGAAATACCGGTCGGCCGAGCCCCGCGCCATGGCGCCGACGCTGCCCATGCCACGATAGGCCTTGTAGGACCGGCCCTGATAGAGAAACACCTCGCCCGGCGCTTCGTCCGTGCCCGCCAGCATGGAGCCGATCATCGCGCAATCGGCGCCCGCGGCGATGGCCTTGGCAAGATCGCCCGAGAACTTGATGCCGCCGTCAGCAATCACCGCCTGGCCGGTCTTCGCCGCCTCGTTGGCGCAATCCGAGATCGCGGTCAGCTGCGGCACGCCCACGCCCGCGACGATGCGGGTGGTGCAGATCGAGCCAGGCCCGATGCCCACCTTCACGCCATCCGCGCCCGAGTCGATCAGCGCGCGCGTCGCCTCGGCGGTCGCCACGTTGCCCGCGACCACCTGCACCGAATTCGACGCCTTCTTGATGCGCTCAACCGCCAGAGCGACCAGTTTCGAATGGCCATGCGCGGTGTCGATCACGATCAGGTCCACGCCCGCGTCGATCAGCGCCTCGGACCGGGCGAACCCGTCATCGCCCACGGTCGTGGCCGCCGCGACGCGCAGGCGCCCCATCTCGTCCTTGCAGGCCTGCGGGTTCAGCACCGCCTGTTCGATATCCTTGACCGTCAGCAGGCCGACACAGCGCTCCGCTTCATCGACCACCAGCAACTTCTCGATCCGGCGCTGGTGCAGCATTCGCTTCGCCGCCTCCAGATCCACCGGCTCGCGCACGGTGGCCAGCTCCTCCGAGGTCATCAGGTGATGCACCGGCGTCGAGGGGTCTTCGGCGAAGCGCATGTCGCGGTTGGTCAGGATGCCGACCAGCGCGCCATCGGAATCGACGACCGGAAACCCGGTGATGTTGTGCCGGTTCTGAAGCTCCTTCGCGTGGGCCAGCGTCTGGTCCGGGCGCAGGGTGATCGGATCGTAGACGATGCCCGATTCAAACCGCTTCACGCGCCGAACCATCGCGGCCTGCTTCTTGACGCTCAGATTCCGGTGAAGGACGCCCATACCGCCAGCCTGAGCCATGGCGATCGCCATCTTGGCCTCGGTCACGGTGTCCATCGCCGAAGAAATCAGCGGAATGTTGAGCGAGATGGTGTTGGTCAGACGCGTTCTGGTGTCGGCCTCGGTGGGCAGAACCTCGGACCGGCCGGGAACCAGCAGAACGTCGTCGAAAGTAAGCGCCTCGCGAATCTCCATGGGGTCTCCTGCCTCCGGATTCGATTTGGCGCGTCTCTATTTCATGGCGCGCGGCGAATGGAAAGCCGTAATCCGGATCAGCCGGCCAATTTCGCGTCAGATCACGGGCGCGCGGAACAGCTCGCCCGCCTTCGCCGCCTTGGCGAAACGATAGCCAACATAGACGGTGATCAGCGTCGCAGCGCTCAGAGCGCCCGCCGCCACGGCGTCCCAGGCGGCGCTCAGCTGCTCTTCAGCCATCACCAGCGCGGCGCTCGCGAAGGAGGTGAAAGGAAAGGTGAAGGCCGCCCAGAGCGGCGTAAATCCGCCCTCGGTCAGCCAGGGCGCCCGCGCCAGCAGGACCAACGTGATCACGACCGCCATACCGAACAGAATCGGCCCCAGCATTTCCGCCTGAAGTGTCGCCGGCAACGCGTCATGCGCCACGACGCCAATCGCAGGCGGCGCCAGAAGAATTACAAGAGGCGGCCGGACAGGCGGCTGCGGAAGCGTTTTCAACAGCCGCGCGGCGATGGGGCCGGACAGGCCGATCCACACTAGAAGCGCCGAGAGGAACAGCACGGTCGAGACCGTCTCGTAGCCCAGCGGAACGCCGCCCATTGGCGCAACGATCTGCCCGACGAACGGCACGTAAAGCGCCGGCGTGGCCGGCCGCGCGCCCTTCGGCAGATGGATCATGATCTCGATCAGCAGCCCAGCCAGAACGACTTGCAGCACCACGCCTGACAGCCAAAGGATACGGGCGAAGGGCTCGGCCACGTAAACGAATCCGAAGCCCAGCAGCATCAACGTCATCGGCGCCGCCGACATCGCGCCACGCCCCGCAGGCGAACGCAAATCCTCCTTCAGCGCCTCCGGCCGCCGAACCAGCTTGCGCAGGTAAAGCAGCAGCGCGACGGCGAACAGCGTCGCCGAGATCCCGATCAGCATGTCCCCCAGCGCCGGCGAAAAATCGAACACGCCTGATGCGCGGCGCCACGCCAGCGCCACGCCCACAAACCCGAGGCAGAGCGGAAACAATGCGGGGGGCGTGCGTGCGTATAAAGGCAATCTCGGCGGAAAAAACGGCGGCTTCGACATGGGGGCTCTCCGAACGCATCCGGTCGGTCAGGTCTACTCTTCCTCGGTCGCCTCCGACCGG
>QKHF01000189.1 GCA_003250135.1 Paracoccaceae bacterium
ATCCGGCAGCACGGGCGCCAGCGCCCGAAGCGTGGAGCCGGAGCCGCAGCCAAGATCCAGCACATGGCGGGCACCGGTCTTCTCCATCCACGCCCCGAGCCGGGCCGCTAGTCCGGCGTCCCGCGCGGCATGGTCCGCGGGTTCGCGCAAGGCGAGCCAGTCGGCGGAGAACGAGTCTTCACTCATCGCAAACCCTCCGCGACCTCGGCGAGAGCCTCAGCGATGATCCCCGCTGCATAGGGCCAGCGGGGCAGGTGCTCGGCCCGCGCACGGGCTTTGGCGGCGGCCTCGCGCCTGGCTTCGGGGCTTTCCAGCAAGGGGCGCAGCAGGGCGGCGAAACCGGCCGGGTCCTCGGGCTGCGCGAGGGCGGCGGCGTCGCCCACCACCTCGCGCACCGCGCCCGCATCGCAGCCTATCGTAGGCAGTCCGGCCTCCAGCGCCTCGGCGTAGACCATGCCATAGCCTTCATAGCGGGTGGCGAGGGCGAAAATATCCGCGCCCGCAAAGGCTTGGGCGACGTCCGCGTCCGGCAACGCCCCCTCGATCAAGATCCTCCCCTCCAGCCCCGCCGCGCCGATCAGCGAGGCGACGCGGCCCGAGTGGACCGGATCGCGGTCATCCGGCCCGATAATGCGGCAGGTCCAGTCCAGCTCTTTCAGAAGCGCCAGCGCGTTCACCAGCACGTCCATGCCCTTGCGCCGCGTGATGGAGCCGACCGACAGGATCACCGGCGGATCGCCTGCAACAGCCGCGCGGGGCATCCGCTCCACGCCGGGCGGGGCGACGCGCAGTCTGTCCGGGTCGACGCCCAGCTCGTCCTCAAGTGTGCGAGCGGTTGTATGGCTGGTGGCGATCACCAGCCGCGCCTCGGCCAGCGCCGCCGCCTCCCGCTCCAGCGCCTCGATACGCGCCAGCGGCGCGAGGCCCGTCTCCAATCCCAGCGGATGGTGGCAGAGCGCGACCAGACGGCCCGGATAGCGCGCGGCGAGCGCCTTGGGGAAGGCGCCGAAGGCGAGGCCGTCGATCAGGATCGGCGAGTCGGCGGGAATGGCGTCCAGCGCCTCCCGCGTCGCCGCCAGCTCCACCTGGGAAGGCGAGGGGAACCCGGGGGGCAAGGCCAGATGCGACAGCTCCGGCAGCGCCTCCAGAATCTTGCGAGCATAAGCATAGCCGCCGGTCGGCGTCCCCAGGTCGCCGGGAACCGCGAAGACGGCCTTGGTCAAACCTGTCCCTCATACCAGGCGCGGGCGACGTGGCTTTCGTTCAGGGTGACGCGAATCTTCGCCAGTCCCTCCGAGCCCGGCCCCAGCTCGCCCGCGCGTGCGGCGGCGGCGATGCTGTCGAAGATGTGCTTGCACAGCACCTCGGTCGTAGTGACCACGCCCGCAAACTCCGGCAGATCGTCAAGGTTCTTGTAGTTGAGCGGGCCGAGCGCGCCTTTCAGAGCATCCAACGCGCGGCCGATGTCGACCACCACGCCGTCGGCGCTCAATTCTTCGCGATGAAAAGCGACGTCGACCACATAGGTCGCGCCGTGCAGGCCCTGCGCGGGGCCGAACAATTCTCCCGGCAGGGAGTGGGCGATCATCACGTGGTCGCGGACTTCGACGGCGTACATCTTGGCCTCGTCAGTAGCGGATCAGGGGAACGATCGCCGGATGCTCCGGCGACAGCAATTCGGGCAGACGGTCCGGCGCGTCCTCGAACGAGATCTCATCGGTCAACAGCGAATCCAGACGCGGATCATCCAGCAATTCCAGCGCCTTGCGGAGTCTTCTTGCATAATCCCACCGTGGCGCGCGGGCGGGAGGAATACGCCCGACCTGGGAGGAGCGCAAGGTCAGGCGACGGCTGTGGAACGCGCCGCCGAGGGGCGCGGGCACGTCGCCCTCGCCATACCAGCTCATCTCCACCACCACCGCCTCGGGCCCCGCGGCGGCGAGCGCCGAGGCCAGCCCTCCGGCGCTGGCGCTGGCGTGGAACACCACGTCGGCGTCAGCGTTTACAGGCGGTTCTGACGCAAACTTCACACCCAATTGAGATGCGGCGCCCGCCCGTCCTGCGTAACGATCAATCAGAAGGACCTCGCAGCCGGGGATGCGCGAGAGGAGAGAGGCGGTCAGACAGCCGACCGCGCCTGCGCCGATCACTATCGCCCGGTCGCCGGGGCCGATGCCCGAGTCCCAGACCGCGTTCAGCGCCGTCTCCATATTGGCGGCCAGCGTTGCGCGGCGGGGCGGAACCGCCTCGGGAACGGGGTGGGCGGCGGCGGCGGGAATCTGGAACAGGTCCTGATGTGGGTGCAGTGCAAAAACGCTGCGCCCCAGAAGGGAGGAGGGGCCATGCTCCACCACGCCCACCGCGGCGTAGCCATAGACGACCGGGAAGGGGAACGCGCCCCGCTGGAACGGCGCGCGCATTCGCTCCTGCTCCGATTCGGGAACTTTTCCCGCCATCACAAGGCGTTCCGTGCCGCGGCTAACGGCCGAATACTGTGTCCGCACAGTCACAAATTCGTCATCAGCATCACGAAAAACGCTGTCGGAGGCGTCCAAAACCGCTGCGCGGCCTTCCGAGATATAGACAAGCGCGCGCGACGCCTTACTTCCGCCATCAGTTCCGGGATTCATGCTGCACCCGCGAAATAACCGGGCCGCGCTGGGCGGCGCGCGGGGCACAATAGCGGCGGGGCGGCCAAGGTCCAGCCCTCGTGGAGAAACGATGACGGACATTACGGATCAGGACGTTCTGGCGACAAGCGGCGCGGTTGCGCTGGCGGGCGGGCCATCGTTCACGCCGACCGGCGCCCAGTCGGCGCGGGTTCTGACCATGCGCCGTATCTTTGTCACTGCGTTGAACCTCGCTACGCTCGGGCTGCTGGGCTGGGGCGTCGCCGGCGTTCTGGGCGCGGGAGGCTGGTCCGCGACGGATATCGTCATCTTCGCCGCCTTCCTGTTCGGCGCACCCTGGACGGTGATGGGCATGTGGAACGCCGTGATCGGCGTCGCGCTTTTGCACCTCTCCCGCAACCCGCTGAAAGCCGTGGCGCCGCATCTGACCGAGGTCGACGAGACTGCGCCGATCCATATGCGCACGGCCGTCTGCATGACGCTCCGCAACGAGGACCCGGCGCGCGCCCTGGCGCGCCTGGCGGCGATTCGCGCCAGCCTCGACGCCACGGGTTGGGGCGGGGCGTATGACATCTTCGCGCTCTCCGACACCAGCGATCCCGAGATCGCTGTGGAGGAGGAGCGCCTGTTCGCGGAAATGCGCGCCCAGCTTGGCGGCGCTCGGGCGACCTATCGCCGGCGTAAGAAAAACACCGGCTACAAGGCTGGAAATATTCGAGAATTCCTGCGTAATCAGGGCGCGGAGTACGACTTTTTCCTGCCGCTCGACAGCGACAGCCTGATGAGCGGCGACGCGATCCTGACCATGACCCGCGTGATGCAGGCGCACCCCCGGCTGGGCCTGCTGCAGAGCCTTGTGGTCGGCGCGCCGTCGGGCAGCGCTTTCGCGCGGATCTTCCAGTTCGGCATGCGCCACGGCATGCGGTCCTTCACCATGGGCGCGGCCTGGTGGCATGGCGATTGCGGCCCCTATTGGGGGCATAACGCGCTGGTCCGGGTGCGCCCGTTCCGCCGCCATTGCCGCTTGCCGGTGCTGCCGGGCAAGCCGCCGCTGGGCGGGCATATCCTGTCCCACGACCAGCTGGAGGCGGTGCTGCTGCGCCGCGCAGGCTATGAGGTTCGGGTGATCCCGGTCGAAAGCGAAAGCTTCGAGGACAACCCGCCGACGTTACTGGATTTCACCCGCCGCGACCTGCGCTGGTGTCAGGGCAACATGCAGTACTGGCGGCTCCTAAGTGCTCCCGGCCTGAAACCGATGAGCCGCTTTCAGGTGTTCTCGGCGATCATGATGTATCTGGGCGCGCCCGCCTGGATGGCGATGATCGCGGCCTGTCTCGGCAAGATCTGGAGCGATGATCTGGGCGGCCTCGACGCCGGATTCGCCATCGTGATGTTCTTCACCATGGTCATGGTGAGCCTGGTGCCGAAGCTGATGGGCATGTTGGACGTGGCGCTGACGCCGGGCGGAGTCGCCCGCTACGGCGGGGCGGGGCGCTTTGCGCTCGGCGGCGTGGTCGAGACGCTGTTCTCGATGCTGCTTGCGCCGGTCGTGGCGTTCCGCGTCTCGCTGTTCCTGGTCGGTCTGCTGTTCGGACGCGCCGTCCATTGGAACGGGCAGAACCGCGACGTCTATGCGCTGAGCCTGGGCGATGCGGTGCGCGGCCTCTGGATGCAGACCGCGTTCGGCGCGCTGATCCTGGGCGTCGCCGGCGCCTATGCGCCCGCGGCGGCGCTCTGGACCCTGCCGGTCAGCGGCGCGCTGATCCTGTCGATTCCTTTTGCGTTGATTACCGCCTCACCGGCGGCGGGGCGGGCGCTTACCTCGTTGCGTTTGTTCGCCACGCCCGAGGAACTGGCGCCGACGCCTGAGTTGTTGGCGCTGGAGCCTGCGAAGCCGCGAGACGAGACCGACGGGGCCCGCGAGATTGCGGCCTGACCACAGGCCGGTCGCGACGATCCGCGCTCTGGCCTGACGCACGGGTCTCTGGCGCGAACAGTAGAATTCCTGCGCGCATCCCCTTGCGCGCGCGCCGGAATCGCGGATTCTGGGTCTTCGACCCGAAAGGAGTCCGCCATGTCCATAGCCACGCCTTATCTCCTGTTCCTCGGCGACGCCGCCGATCCTCTGGCCGCCAAGGTCGCGCAAGGCGTGAAGGACTGGCGCCCCGAGAATGCAGTCGGGCAGTTGAGACTCGAGGGCTGCAACGCCGATATGGGCCTGCCCGAGATGACCCTCGCCGAAGGGCGCGAGGCGGGCGCAAAGACCCTTGTGATCGGCGTCGCCAACCGCGGCGGGGTGATCTCCAAGGCGTGGATCGAGGTGCTGCTAGACGCGCTTGCGGCGGACTACGACATCGCCGCCGGGCTGCACAATCATCTCAACGACATTCCGGAGCTGGTTGAGGCGGCGGCGAAACACGGTCAGGCGCTGCATGACGTGCGGGTGCCGTCGGGCGACTTTCCGATCGGCAATGGCGCCGCACGGCCGGGCAAGCGCATCTTGGCCGTGGGCACGGATTGCTCCTGCGGGAAAATGTACACCACGCTGGCGATGGAGCGGGATATGCGCGCCCGCGGCTTCGACGCCGATTTCCGCGCCACGGGCCAGACCGGCATCCTGATCACCGGCGGGGGCGTGCCGCTGGACGCGGTGGTGGCCGACTTCATGGCGGGCGCGGTGGAGCAGCTGACGCCGGGCGCTGATCCCGACCACTACGACCTGATCGAGGGGCAGGGCTCCCTATTCCATCCCAGCTTTTCGGGCGTCACGATGGCGCTGATCCATGGCGGGCGGCCGGACTATCTGGTGCTGTGCCATGAGCCGACCCGCACGCATCTGCGCGGTCTGCCACATTACCCGGTGCCGTCCCTCGCCGAGCTTGAGGATCTGGCGCTGAGGACGGCGCGAATCGTCAATCCGGATGTGAGGGTGCTGGGCTGCGCCATCAACACGGCGGCGTTGCCCGAAGCGCAGGCGAACGATTACCTGGCCAAGACCGCGGATCAGGCGGGCCTGCCGGCCGTCGATCCTTTCCGGCACGGGACGGATGCGCTGATCGACGCGTTGCCGAGATGATTCAGCTGACCGCCCGGGTCGAACGGTTCAAGGTCGCGGGGACCTGGTCGATCTCGCGCGGCTCGGTCAATGCGGTCGAGGTGGTGGTCGCGGAGGTCCGCGACGGCGATCACGTCGGGCGCGGCGAGTGCCGGCCGTATCCCCGCTACGATGAGACTCCGGATGGCGTGGTCGCCGAAATCGAGGCCGCCGCGGACGCCGTGGCGGGGCTCTCGGGGCCAGAGGGGCTGGAGGCGATCCTGCCGGCCGGCGCCGCGCGCAATGCAGTCGACTGCGCGCTCTGGGATTTGGCGGCCAAACGTGCCGGACGCCCGGTCTGGGCGCTGGCGGAACTGCCCGAGCCGAAGCCGCTGCCGACCGCCTTCACCCTGTCGCTGGATGCGCCGGAGGCGATGCGCGCCAACGCGGCGAAGAATGCTCGCTATCCGCTTCTGAAGGTGAAGCTGGGCGGCGAGGGCGATCTCGCGCGCATCCGCGCCGTGCGAGAGGGCGCGCCGGACGCCCGCATCATCGTCGATGCGAACGAGGCCTGGACCCCGGACAGCTACGCCGCGCTTGCCCCCGAATTCGTGGCGCTGGGCGTGGAGATGGTGGAGCAGCCCTTTCCGGCGGGCGCGGACGACGCGCTGGCCGGGATTGAGCGCGCCTTGCCGGTTTGCGCCGACGAATCCTGCCACGACTGCGCTTCGCTACCCGCGCTGAAGGGCAAATACGACCTGATCAACATCAAGCTCGACAAGACCGGCGGGCTCAGCGAGGCGCTCCGCCTGCGCCGCGAGGCGGAGGCTCAGGGCTTCGGGATCATGGTGGGCTGCATGCTCGCTTCATCGCTTTCCATGGCGCCGGCTGTTTTGCTGGCGCAGGGCGTGGCGGTGGTCGATCTGGACGGGCCGTTGCTGCTGGCCGAGGACCGGCCGCATGCGCTGAAATACGACGCGGCGGGGGTTCATCCGCCGGAGCCGGAACTCTGGGGGTGAGTGATGGGACGCATCGTCTATGTGAACGGCGAGTATCTGCCTGAGGAAGAGGCCAAGATCTCGGTCTTCGACCGGGGCTTCCTGTTCGCCGACGGGATCTACGAGGTGTCCTCGGTCATCGAAGGAAAGCCCATCGACAACGCCGCGCATATCGCCCGGATGCACCGGTCTTTGGGCGAGTTGAGGATGGAGGCGCCGGTCTCGGATGATGAACTGCTCGCAATTCAGGCGGAGGTAATCCAGCGGAACGACCTCAAGGAAGGTCTGGTCTACTGGCAGGTCACCCGAGGGGCGGCCGATCGCGACTTCAATTTCCCGGAGGGCGCCACGCCCTCTCTGGTGATGTTCACGCAGACCAAGACTCTGCTCGATTCGTCCGCTGCGAAGACGGGAATCTCGGTGATTTCGCAGCCCGACATCCGCTGGCTCCGGCGCGACATCAAGACCGTCCAGCTGTTGGCGGCGGCTCTGGCCAAGCAGGCGGCCAAGGACGCGGGGGCGGGCGACGCCTGGCTGGTCGAGGACGGGTTCGTGACCGAGGGGTCGTCGAACAACGCCTATATCGTCACGAAGCAGGGGACGATCGTCACCCGGCAGCTTTCCAACGACATCCTGCCCGGCATCACCCGCGCGTCCGTCCTGCGGCTGGCTCGCGAAGCCCAGATGCGGGTGGAGGAGCGCCCTTTCACCATTGAGGAGGCGCAGGACGCGGCCGAGGCGTTCTACACCTCCGCCTCCAGCTTCGTCATGCCGGTGGTGAGGATCGACGGCGTCGAGATCGGCGATGGCGCGCCGGGGCCGGTCGCGACGCGCCTGCGTGAGATCTATATCGAGGCCGCGCGGGCCCAGGTCGGCGGCTAGGCGTCCTGCGCGTCGATCGCCTCGTGCAGCAATTCGGTGATGCGGGATGAGGCGATCATGGCCGCGACCACCGATCCAGCGTAGAGCCAGGCGCCGGGCAGGGCGGCCGCCTCGGCCAGACCGCTGGCCTTGATGCTGAACACCGCCAGCGCCAGCACCATCACGTCGGTCATCGACCAGCGGCCCAAGGCCTCCAACCGGCGCAGCGACTTCGCCGTCACCTTCGCGGTCGGGGTCAGATGCAGCCGCGCCAGCATCAACAGTTTCAGGGCGGGAAAAAGGACCGAGAAGGTCAGCACCACGGCGGCGAGGAACCAGTCCCCCGCTTTCGCCAGCCCGATTCCGAAATCGAGAATCGAGTAATCCGCCTCGATCAGGAAAAGGGTGGTCGTGTGCATCGCGGGCAGCGTCAACCCGAGCGGAAAAAGCGTCAGCGCCACGAACAGCGCCAGCGTCGCCCGGGCCCCCTCGCGCGTACGCGCCAAGGCCCCGGCGGGCGCGATTCTCAAGGTTTTCCTCATGGATTGTGCATCTGCGCATCGAATCCGGCTGAATCAAGGCGAGGATGAAGGATTCTGAACCATGCGCAACATTATTATATTGCGCTGCAACATTTTTTGAGATAATGTCCCATAGTGCATTCGGCGAAAACCGCACACACTGCGTTCGCGCTGTCGGGGGACTGCGCGGTCGCCATCGGGGGCAATGGTCTGCGGGCCATCCCAGGGTGAGGTTTTCAATCGTCGCCGCCGACCATGAGCAAGGCTTGCTCATGGCTTGCCGGTGTGGGCGGGCAACCTAAGTCCCGCTTAAACTAAGCCGCCATTGGCGGCGGAGACGATTGAATTGCGGGGTCGAATGGCTAAAGACGATAACGCCAACACACAAGAAGATCTGCGCGCGCGGCGGCCGGCCGGTCAGGTTCAGTCCCTGACCCGGGCGTTGAACCTGTTGCGGGCGATTTCGGATCATGACGGGGGAACGCTCAGCGAGCTGGTTGCACGCACAGGCCTTCCACCGTCAACGGCGCACCGACTTCTCACCACGCTCGAAAGCGAGCGCTTCGTTCAGTACGACAGCTCCAGCGGCTTGTGGCGCATCGGCTTGTCGGCGTTCCTGGTGGGCGCCGGATTCCAGCGCACGCGCGACATCCTGCGCGTCGCCAGGCCGTTCCTGAAGCGACTGATGGAGCAATCCGGCGAGACCGCGAATATCTACCTGGTCAACGACGGAGAAATCGTCTGCGCCGCTCAGGTCGAGTCGCGGCAGATGATGCGCGCCATCACCCGCGTGGGCGGTCGGCCTCCGCTTTACTGCTCCGGCGCGGGCAAGGCCTATCTCTCGCGGTTGCCCGAAGCCCTTCGCAACGAGACGGTGGCGGGCTTCCATCTGAAGGCGCTGACCGAGCGAACCGTCACCTCGGCGGCCCGGTTGATCTCCGAGTTGGAGGATGTCCGGCGGCTCGGCTACGCGGTCGACGATGAAGAGCACGCTCTGGGCGTTCGGTGCGTCGCAGCGCCGGTTCTGGACGAGCAGGGGGCGCCCGTCGCCGCCATCTCCGTCTCGGGCCCTGTGACCCGGATGGACAAGACGCGCCTCATGCGTCTTGGCGGCCTGATCAAGAGTGCGGCGCGAGAGATCACTCGCGATTACGGCGGCCGCGTCGACGAGGAGTGATCCCGGGGCGTCCGCGCATGAAAATGCGGCTGGACGCCCTGACTCCGCTTTGCTATAGGCACGCGCACCGCATCGAACGGCTCTGTTCCGGCGTAGCTCAGTGGTAGAGCATCGGACTGTTAATCCGCTGGTCGTAGGTTCGAATCCTACCGCCGGAGCCAAACTTTCCAAATATAATCAATAACTTACCGAAAACCTGACGGCGCTTGAAGTGACCGCCGCCGGGCTTTGGGTGCGTTATTGGGTGCAATGTGCATTCGCTTAATTTCCTTCGGCGGCGGTGAAAAAGCCATGACCACAAACCCACTAACCCGCCGCACGGCCCTCGCAGCGCTGCTGGAACGCCCCTCGCTCGCCTGCCCGAAGCGATTTCTGGTTCGCGCCAGTGACCACACACGCAAGTTTGCGTATCTAAGCAGAAGCCCCGGCACAGGTCGGGGCTTTTGCTTACCAACGCGAAATCGTCAGCGTCAGGTAATAATAGCCATCGCCGAGAAGGCCATAGTC